>SKNJ01000111.1 GCA_007120575.1 Thioalkalivibrio sp. | reverse complement strand
CGGCCCGCAGACGCTCGCCAGCCCGCGTCTCGAGCAGCGCCGGGCGTGCCCCGTCCAGAGTCAGGCGACCGCCGCCCTGCCCCATGGGGCCGGACAGATCCAGCACATGACGACCGTCCCGAAACCGCCAGTGGAGCTGGGCCGACCAGTGCTGTTCCTCCGCGGACAATCCGAGGCGCGCGGACAGCCGCCAGGCGTCAACCGCCTCGATGACCCGGGCGCGATCCTCGAACGCCTGCTGGGCGTCCTGGCTGGTATCGATCTTCGGCATCGGGGTGGCGCAGCCCGTCACCAGCAACGCCAGACACGCCCATGCCATAACCTGCGCGAGACCAGGGGCCGATCGCACCCCGGCGCCCGGGAACCGCCACGAAACCCTCATTCGAGCAGGTCGTCCCGCACGCGCTGCAACCGCTCGTGGTCGGGCTCGCGCTCCAGGGCGGCATCGAGGATGGCGCGGGCCTCCTCGCGCGCGCCGCGTTCCCACAGCACCACCGCGAGGTTGCTGGCGATCTCGCTATCCTCCAGCAGCCCGTACGCCCGGCGCAGATGCGTCTCGGCCTCTTCCAGCCGCCCGAGGCGATACAGAACCCAGCCGTAGCTGTCGATGATCGCGGCATCGTCCGGCTCCTGCGCATAGGCCTGCTGGATCAGTTCCAGCGCCTCCTGATAGCGCTCGGTGCGATCCGCCAGGGTGTAACCCAGCGCGTTGAGGGCCGCCACGTTGTCGGGGTCGTGTTCGAGGATGGTGCGGAAATCGGCCTCGGCCAGTCCGATATTGTCCTCGCGCTCGTGTACCAGGCCGCGCAGATAGAGCAGCCCGGTATCACCGGGAAACTGGATCAGGCCGCGATTCAGGCGGGCACGCGCCTCGGCATAGTGCCCCGTCTCGCGCAACGCATTCGCCTCGACGATATACGCCCGGCGCGCCCGTTCGTCGTCGACACCCTGCTGCAGGCGCTCGAACACGGCGCGGGCCGCCTCTGGCCCTTCCTCTTCAAGGGTCAGGCGTGCCAGCCGCAATTCGGCATCCGCCTGGTGATCGCCGCCGCCCACGCGCTGGTAGGCGGACCGGGCGCCCGCCGGGTCTCCCTCCAGCTCGTGCAGCCGCCCAAGGTAGTAAGCCACCTCGTCGGTGCGGCTGCCAATCGCATCCAGGCGTTCGAGGTAGTCCCGCGCCGGACCGAGCTGCTCCGCCTCGAGGCTCAGCAGGGCCACCGCCAACAGGAGCTGCTCGTCGTCCGGGCTGCGCTCCAGCATACGATCCAGCTCGCGGCGCACCGTCTCCCGGTCACCCTCCTCGACCAGTGCACGGGCATAGGCCAGGCGCGCCTCGCGGCTGTCGGGATGGGCATCGGCGGTGGCCTGCAGCAGGTCCAGCGCCTCCCCGGTACGCTCCGCGGCGTCCAGCGCGCGGGCATGCAGCAGTCTCAATGGCAGTGATTCGGGGAAGCGCTCGGCGGCCCCCGTCGCGACCAGGAGGGCCGCATCCGCGGAATCGAAACGCAAACTGGCCTCCACCCGGACGCGCTGCACACCCACGTCATCCGGACGTCGCTCGGACAGTTCGCGCAGCGCGGCCAGCGCGCCCTCCCGGTTGTCGACCTGACCAACCAGGCTCCCCAGCACCGGATAGGGATCGGTACCCTCGTCCTGCAGACGGGTGATCACCCGCTCCATCTGCGCGGCCGCCTGTTGCGCCTCGCCAGAATCAATACGCAGTACCGTGACAATCTGGATCGCCTCCATGCTCTCCGGATCCAGTTGCAGCCAGCGCTCGGCGGAGCGCAGTGCCTGGAGCCGCTCATCCGCGAACAGCGCGATCCGGGTGGCACGCTCGGCGATCGCGGGCTCATCGGTCAACAGCGACGCCGCACCGTAATAACGGCTGGCCTCGGCATTCTCGCCCGAGCGCAGGGCAATCTCGGCCGCCAGGAGGCTGAAGATCAGCGCGGAGTCGGGATCCCGCTCCTGCACTGCATTCACCACCTGCGGGGTGTCTACCCCCGGCGGCTCGGCCGAACCAAGCGGATTGTACGCGCAGCCGGCCAGACCCAAGGCGACGGCGGCAACCAGTAGTTTTCGAATCATTTCGGAACCGGTTTTGGACCATGGATAGGAACTGGGACGCGACCACGGCCACCCGGGTTCCCCCTTGGCCGCATTCCGGGACGACTGCCAGTCACCGGCATCACTGTATCGAACCGCGCGAGACAGTACACTATTGGGCTACCCTCGCCGGTTTGCGGCACAATACCCCTCGGCATGCTGTTTACACTCGGAATCAATCACAAGACGGCCCCGGTCGCGATCCGCGAGCGGCTGTCCGTCAGCGAAGGCGAGCTGGGCGACGCCCTGCACTCGCTGCGTTCCGGTGTGCTGTTGCCGGAGACCGCCATCCTGTCGACCTGCAACCGGACCGAGGTCTATTTCCGCGAGGGCGGGCCACACAGCGAGCACCGGGTGCTGGACTGGCTGGGCGGCTACCACGGCATCGACCGCGACGAACTGAAGCCCTACCTCTACCTGCACCACGACGGCTCCGCGGTGCGTCATACCCTGCGCGTGGCCAGCGGGCTGGACTCGATGGTGCTGGGCGAGCCACAAATCCTGGGCCAGATGAAGACGGCCTACCAGCACGCCCACAACGCCGGCACGCTGGGCCGCTCCCTCGAACGGCTGTTCCAGCACGCATTTTCCACCGCCAAGGATGTCCGCAGCCAGACCGCGATCGGCCAGAGCGCGGTGTCGGTGGCCTTCGCCGCGGTGTCGCTGTCGCGCCAGATCTTCGGGGATCTGAAGTCGCTAACCGCGCTGGTGATCGGGGCAGGTGAGACCATCGAGCTGGCCCTGCAGCACCTCGCCGGGCATGGCATCGGGCGGGTGATCGTGGCCAACCGCACTGCGGAGCGTGCACAGGCCGTGGCGGAACGCTTCGATGGCGAGGCGATCAGTCTCAACCACCTGCCGGAGCGCCTGGCAGAAGCCGACATCGTGATCTCCTCCACCGCCGCGCCGTTGCCGATCCTGGGCAAGGGCGCGGTCGAGCGCGCCCTGCGCAAGCGGCGCCACAAACCGATGTTCATGGTGGATATCGCCGTGCCACGTGACATCGAACCCGAGGTCGGCCAGCTCGAGGACGTCTACCTCTACACCGTGGACGACCTTCAGGAGGTCATCGACGAGAACATGGCCTCCCGTCAGGCCGCCGCCGCACAGGCCGAGGAGATCATCACCCAGCGCGCCGGCGAGTTCATGCGCTGGCTGCGCGCCCGCGATTCGGTCGACAGCATCCGCCAGCTGCGCGAATGCGCGGACAGCGTACGCAACGAATCGCTGGCCCGGGCCCGGGCCATGCTGCGCGCCGGAAAATCCCCGGAAGAGGCCCTGCAATTGCTGGCGCACACCCTGACCAACAAGCTGATGCACGCGCCCTGCAAGTCCCTGAACACGGCCGCCCACGAGGGCGACAGCCACCTGCTGGAGGCGGCCCATCGCCTGTTCCAGCTCCCGGACCCGGAACACGATTCCGGCGACGACCAGGGCGGCAAGGCGTCGTGAAGGCCTCTTTCCGCACCAAGCTCGAGGGCCTGGCGGAGCGCCACGCCGAGATCGCCCGGCTGCTGGCCACCCCGGACGCCGCCGAGGACCCAGATGCACTGCGCCGCCTGTCGCAGGAATACAGCCAGCTCGAGCCGGTCACCGAGGCCTGGAACGCCTGGCACGCCAACCACGCCGCGCTCGACGAGGCGCGCGCAATGCTTGAGGAGGAAGACCCCGAGCTGCGCGCGATGGCCGAGGCCGAGATCGAGACCCTGACCGAGCAGACCGAGACCCTGGAGGCCGAGCTCTACCGCCACCTGATCCCGAAGGATCCGCACGACAACGCCAACGTGTT
>SKNJ01000337.1 GCA_007120575.1 Thioalkalivibrio sp. | reverse complement strand
GCCAGCAGCAGGACCGGCCGGTGCACGATCGCGCGGGCGATCCCGACCCGCTGCTGCTCCCCGGCCGACAGGGTGCGCGGATTCGCGTTCTCCTTGTGCAACAGGCCGACCTTGTCGAGGGCCGCGCGCACCCGCTTGCGGATCTCCGGGCGGCGATAGGCCAGAATTTCCAGGGGCAGGGCGACATTGTCGAGCACTGGGCGATCGAACAGCAGGCGGTGATCCTGGAACACCAGGCCGATACTGCGCCGGAAGCGGGGGATGGCCGACGCGGAGAGGTTTTCCAGTTCGTGGCCATTGACCCGGATACGCCCGCGGGTCGGGCGTTCCAGGCCGGCGATCAGCCGCAGCAGGGTGCTCTTGCCGGCACCGGAGGGGCCGGTGACAAACGCCATGGCGCCCGGATCGACGCGCAGGCTGACGTTGCTCAGAGCCTCCGCAGTGCTGCCGAACCGCTTGGTGACGCGCTGGAGTCGGATCATGGCCGCGCGCGCAACGGGGCTAGTCCCCGTCGCGTCCGAGCAGGGCCCGGACGAATGCCCGGGCGTCGAAGGTCTGCAAGTCCTCGGCCTGTTCGCCAACCCCGATAAAGCGCACCGGCACCCCGATCTGGTCGGCCAGGGCAAACAGCATCCCGCCCTTGGCGGTGCCGTCCAGCTTGGTGACCACGATTCCGGTCAGGCCCAGGGCCTCGTGGAACTGGCGGGCCTGATTCAGGGCATTCTGGCCGGTGCCGCCATCCACCACCAGCAGCACTTCGTCCGGGGCGTGTTCGTCCAGCCGCCCCATTACGCGCTTCACCTTGCGTACCTCGTCCATCAGGTTGGTCTGGGTATGCAGCCGCCCGGCGGTGTCGGCAATCATCACGTCGATACCGCGCGCCTGCGCCGCCTGCAGGCCGTCGTACACCACCGAGGCCGAGTCAGCCCCTGTGCCCTGGGCGATCACCGTGACATTGTTGCGCTCGCCCCAGGTCTGAAGCTGTTCCACCGCGGCGGCGCGGAAGGTGTCCCCGGCGGCCAGCAGCACGGAGTGCCCGTCGCGCTGCAGATGGTGCGCCAGCTTGCCGATTGTGGTGGTCTTACCGGCCCCGTTGATACCCACCACCAGGATCGAGAACGGCCGTTCGGCAGCCGGGATCTCCAGCGGCCGCGAGACCGGTTCCAGAATCTCCACCATCGCCGCCTCGAGCGCTTCCATCAGTGCCTCGGCATTGTCCAGATCTCCGCGCTTCACCTCGCGGGTGATACGATCCATGATCCGCCGGGTCGCATCCAGGCCTACGTCGGCCAGGAGCAGGCGCTCTTCCAGCTCCTCGAACAGTTCGTCGTCGATGCGACGCTGGAACAGGGTGCCCAGATCGGCGCCCAGCACCTGGCCGGTCTTGGCCAGGCCCTTGCGCAGGCGCTGGAACCAGCTCTCGCGGGCCGGCCCGGACGATTCTTCGCCGGAGGCCTCCGGGGCGGACGTGCTGTCCTCTTCGGACTTCTTTTTGCGGAAACCGAACATGCTCGAAATGGTCTGTCAGGAAGGTTGCCAATGCTAGCACGAGGACCGAACCATCATGTGTTCTAGAACGCCCGTACTGCTGTTTGTAACGGCCCTGCTGGGCCTCATGGGGAGCGGCCCGCTCGCGGCCTCCGCTTCCGCGGTCGAATCCGAGGTGGTCGAGGCCACGCTCGACAACGGTCTGACGGTCCTGGTGCTGGAGGACCGGCGCGCTCCGGTGGTGGCCAACATGGTCTGGTATCGCGTGGGCTCGGCCGACGAGTACAGCGGCGTGACCGGCATCTCGCACATGCTGGAGCACATGATGTTCCGGGGTAGCGAGCAGTACGAGCCGGGCGAGTTCGCGCGCATCGTGTCGCGCCTGGGCGGGCGCCAGAACGCATTCACCGGGCGCGACTACACCGGCTACTTCCAGATCATCGGGCGTGATCACTGGGAGACGGTGATGGCGATGGAGGCCGAGCGCATGCAGCATCTGAAGCTGCAGGAGGACGAGTTCCAGCCCGAGCGCAACGTGGTGGTCGAGGAGCGCCGTCTGCGGGTGGAGGACCAGCCCAACTCCCTGCTGCGCGAACAATTCATGGCCACGGCGTTCCTGAATCATCCCTATGGACAGCCGGTGGTGGGCTGGATGACCGATATCCAGGCCTACACCCTCGCGGATCTGCAGCACTGGTATGAGCGCTACTACTCCCCGGGCAATGCCGTGGTCGTGGTGGTCGGCGACGTGGATGCCGAACGGGTCATCCAGGCCGCCCGCGAGCACTTTGGAGCGATCCCGGCCGGCGACCTGCCCGAGACCAAGCCGCGGTCCGAGACACCGCAAAAGGGGGAACGCCGGATTACAGTCGCGGCGCCCGCGGAGCTGCCCTACCTGCTGATGGGCTGGAAGACGCCGGTGCTGAACACCGTGGACGACCCGGTGGATGTCTACGCGCTGATGGTGGCGGCCGGGATCCTGGATTCCGGCGAGGCCTCGCGGTTTGCCCGCGAGATCGTGCGCGGCGAGGAGCTGGCCGGTGCGACCTCGGCCCGCTACAGCCCATTCAGCCGGCTGGATGACTTGTTCCTGATTGCGGCCGTGCCCACTGCAGCCACGGATGTGGAGACGCTGGAGGCGGCCCTGCTGGAGCAGGTGCAGCGACTGAAGGACGAGCCGGTCAGTGACAGCGAACTGGAACGGGTGCAGGCGCGGGTCATCGCCTCCGAGGTGTATCAGCGCGACTCGGTGCGCTCTCAGGCCTTCCAGCTGGGCATGCTGCAGACCATCGGCGTCGGCTGGCAGGAGGGTGATCGTTTTGTCGAACGCGTGCGTGCGGTCACCGCCGAGGATGTGCGGCGGGTGGTGCGCGAGTACCTGGTGCCGGAGCGGCGCACGGTCGGCATCCTGGATCCGCAACCGCTGGATGGCGAAGACCCGCCCGATCCGGGTGCGGTAGCACCCTACGGCGATACCGCGGGGGGCATGTGATGACGGGAGGCAAGATCATGCGAACGGGAGTCCTGGTGACCCTGGTGTGGCTGCTGGGGCTGGCGTTGCCGGCCCAGGCGGTCGAGATCGAGGAATGGCATACCGACGAGGGGTTGCGGGTACTGTATGTGGCAGCACCGGACCTGCCGATGTTCGACTTGCGTCTCACTTTCGACGGGGGCGCCTCGCGTGATGGCGACCAACGCGGCCTGGCCTCGTTGACGAGCTCGGCGCTGCGTCATGGTGCAGCCGGGATGGACGCGGACGAACTGGCCGAGCGCTTCGAGTCGGTGGGCGCCCAGTTCAGCACGACGGCGCTGCGCGATATGGCCATCGTCAGCCTGCGCAGCCTGACCGAACCGGACTGGATGGACGCGGCGCTGGAGACCCTGACCGCGGTCCTGGCCGATCCGGCCTTCCCGGAGGCGGATTTCGAGCGCAGCCGGCGCCAGGCCCTGCAGGGCCTGCAACGCGAGCGCCAGGACCCGGGGAGTGTGGCGACCCGACGCTTCTACGAGCTGCTGTATGGCGATCACCCGTACGCCAACTGGCCGGGCGGTGAGCGCGAGACCCTGGAGGCCCTGCAGCCCGCGGATGCCCGCGCGTTCTACCGTCGCCACTACACGACCGGCAACGGTGCCCTGGCGATCACCGGCGGCCTGACTCGCAAAGAGGCCGAGGCGGTTGCGGCGCATATCTCCTCGGCCCTGCCGCGGGGCCCGGCGGCGGACCCGCTGCCCGCGGTGGAGCCGCGCGAGGAGCCGGTCGAGGAGCGTATCGATTTCCCCTCCGAGCAGGCCCATATCCATATGGGTGCCCCGAGCCTGCGGCGCGGCGATGACGACCACTATGCCCTGACCCTGGCCAACCATGCCTTCGGCGGTGGCGGCTTCACCTCGCGTCTGTTTCGGGAGGTTCGCAGTGCCCG
>SKNJ01000215.1 GCA_007120575.1 Thioalkalivibrio sp. | reverse complement strand
GCGCTGCCCCTGGCGCGAGTGCGCGACGAGGCCGCGGCACAGGGGGTCCGCCTGAATATCGGCCGCCGCGAGGAGCGCGTGCCGTTGGCCCGGATCGACTACTTTATGGCCGAGGACGGCTATGTGGTCGCGCGCGCGGCGCGGCTCGAGGGGTTCGTGAACGCCCGGCTGCACGAACTCGAGGACAGCTTCGGCGATGCGGTGCTGCGTATCCACCGGCGCTGCCTGGCGGTACGCGAGTCGATCAAGGGCATCGAGACGCTGCGCGCGGGCGACCATCGGGTACTGTTTCACGATGACTTCCGCCCGGTGCCGATCAGCCGCCGGCAACTGCCGCGGGTGCGCGAATTTCTGCGCCAGCAGAGCCGCTGACGGCATTGCGGGCCACTCGTACGGGCCCGCTTCGGACTGCTTGGCTACGTCCGGTATACTGTCGCGTTCATTCGCCACCGGCGCCCGGCGCCGGATCGACGCATCGGAAGCCGCATGAAGCCTGTACGCATCGCTACCCGCCAGAGCCCGCTTGCCATGTGGCAGGCCGAACACGTCGCCGCGCGCCTGCGCGCCCTGCACCCGGGGCTGCCGGTGGAGCTGCTGGGTATGACCACCCAGGGTGACCAGGTGCTGGATTCGCCGCTTGCCCGCATTGGTGGCAAGGGCCTGTTCGTGAAGGAGCTGGAGGTCGCGCTGCTGGAGGACCGGGCCGATATCGCGGTGCATTCGGTCAAGGACGTGCCGATGGAGCTCCCGGAGCACCTGGCCCTGCCGGTGATCCTTGATCGCGAAGACCCTCTGGATGCGTTCGTGTCCAACCACTACGCGCATGTCGACGAGCTGCCCGAGGGGGCCTGCGTCGGATCCTCCAGCCTGCGCCGGCAGTGCCAGCTGCGCGCGCGGCGCCCGGACCTGGTGGTGCGCGACCTGCGAGGCAACGTGAACACCCGACTGGGCAAGCTCGACGCCGGCGAGTACGACGCGATCCTGCTGGCCGCGGCCGGACTCAAGCGACTGGGCTTCGACCAGCGCATCCGTGCCCGACTGGAGCCGACGGTCAGCTTGCCGGCAGTGGGCCAGGGCGCAATCGCGATCGAATGCCGCTCCGGCGACACCACCATCGAATCCCTGATCGCTCCGCTGAACGATGCCGACACATCCGACCGGGTGCGCGCCGAACGCGCGTTCAACCGACGCCTGGAAGGCGGTTGCCAGGTGCCGCTGGCCGCCCACGCGACGCTGGACGGCCAGCGGCTTTCGCTGGACGGCCTGGTAGGCGCGGTGGATGGTAGCCGACTGTTGCGGCGCCAGATCGAGGGCCCGCGCGTGGATGGCGAGGCCCTGGGCAGGCAACTCGCCGACACCCTGCTCGAGCTGGGGGCCGCCGAGCTCCTCGAGGCGGCCCGGCATCAACACGAGCCCCGGGCATGACCGCGGAATCCGGGGTCTCGAACAGCCCCGACCCGGTGTCCGGGCTGGGCGTGCTGGTGACCCGACCGGCGGAGCAGGCCGAACCCTTCTGTCAGGCGCTGGAGGAACACGGCGCGCGCGTCCTGCGCTTCCCGGTGCTGGAGATCCTGGCACCCAGCGATCCGACCAACCTGCGCGCAACCCTGGAGAGCCTGGACACCTTCGATATCGCGGTCTTCATCAGTCCGAATGCCGTGCAGCGGGTGATGAACCTGGCCCTCGCGGACCGGAGCTGGCCGGCCGGGACGGCGATTGCCGCGATCGGGAACCGCACTGCGCAGGAGTTGAAGGGCTTTGGCTGTCCGGCGGATATCGCGCCACCCCGGCGCTTTGATAGCGAGGCGCTGCTGGCGCTGCCAGCGATGCAGGACGTCGCGGGCAAACGGATCGTGATCTTTCGCGGCGACGGGGGACGCGAACTGCTGGGGGATACGCTGCGCGAGCGTGGGGCCGAAGTGACCTTCGCCGAGGCCTATCGCCGCGGCCGGCCGGAAGGTGACACCGGTGAGCTGATGTACGCGTTTTCGCGCGGCGAGGTCGACGTGATCACCATCACCAGCGGCGAGGGGTTGCGTAATCTCTACGAGGTGGTCGGCAAGCTCGGGCGCATGTGGCTGCGCAAGACCCCGCTGGTCGTGGGCAGCGGACGGATCGCCGAAGTTGCGGCGGAGCTCGGTTTCAAGGCGCCGGTGGAGACTGCCGAGGACCCGACCGATGTCGCAATGCTCGCGGCACTGCAACGCCTCGCCCGCCACCTGCTCGACGAGGGTGCCTGACTTCGGGGGTTTGCGGCACCCGGGCCCGGCTTACGAAACCGCGGGTGCAAAGCTGTCGTAGTACAGCTGATCCTCCGGCAGTCCGGCGGCGAGGAAGGCCGCGGTAGCCGTCTCGATCATCGCCGGGGGCCCGGCCATGTAGACGTCATGCGCGGCCAGGTCGGGACAGGCATCGAGGACCGCCTGATGCGGAAAGCCTCGCACCGCCGGAAAGCCGGCGACCACTTCGGCCATGGTTCCGGAAAGGACCGGGGTAAAACGAAAGTGCTCCCCGTGTTCCGCGTGCATCGCTTGCAGCCATTCCGGGGCATAGATCCCGGCGGCGTCGCGTGCACCCCAGAATAGATGGTGGGGACGGTCAAGGCCCTGGTGGGCCAGGTGATCCAGCATGCCCTTCAGGGGGCCGAAGCCGGTTCCGCCGCCCACGAACAGCCGGGGGCGCGGTGATTCCTCGGCCACGAAGAACGACCCCAGCGGGCCTTCGATGCGCAGCAGCGATTTCGGCTGCAACTCCCCGAACACCATCCCGGAGAAACGCCCGCCCGGCTGGTGACGGATGTGCAGCACCAGGTGTTCGTCGTCATGCGGCGCATTCGCCAGCGAATAGCTGCGCCGCTCGCCGCCCTTCAACAGGATGTCGATGTACTGCCCGGCGAGAAATTGCAGGCGCTCGTTCGCCGGGAGTTGCAGCCGAAGCTCCATGATATCGTCGGCCAGGGGGGCGAGCCGCGCGACGCGGCAGGGCAGCGTCTTGACGACAATGTCGCGCGCCGCGCCGATCTCGCGTACTTCGATCTCCAGGTCGTCGCTGGGCACCGCCTGGCAGAACAGCGCCATCCCGTCAGCCAGCTCGGCCTCGGTGATGCCTGGCGGCTTCGCGGGACCATGGTCGACCTCCCCGGACAGGACACGGCCCTTGCAGGATCCGCAGGCACCGTTGCGACAGCCATAGGGAAAAGCGAAGCCCTGGCGCAGGGCCGCCTCCAGCACGGTCTCGTCGTCCTCGACCTCAAGGTGCTGTCCGCTGGGCTGAATGGTGACATCGAATGCCATGGTGATCCCCTTGTGTCGCAAAGGGGCGCTATTCTCCGGAAGCCCCGACACAACGCAAGCAACCCGGGCAACGATGGCGGCGATGCGGTTTCATCCCTGCCCCCGCTGGGGCAGAATCGCGCCCAGGGAAACACCCATCCACGTGCCCGCGCGCACAGGCTCGGGGGCGGCGGCGAGCCTCCCCTGATGAATGTTTCCCTGGGAGCCTGTCAGATTTGGGCGATCGTCGCGAACGTGGCGGGAGAACGGAAAAAGGGGCCGCTCTCCCGCACGCGCAGCAGATCAGCCCCAGGTCCGAGAGGCTCCTGGACACCCACCATGAACAAAAGGAATTTACAGATGCGCCAACTCGTCCTTGCCGCCAGCATCGGCCTGTTGCTGGCCACCGGATGTGCCTCCAACGAGACCCGTACGACCGCGGAACCAGCCGCCGCCAGTGCCGCGGACACGCCCACCACCACGGATGCCACGACCAGCGTGCGGGTCGCCAGCGTAGTCCCCTACGACGATGAGGCGAAGGTTGCCGCCAACATCCGGCAGGAATGCCCCCTGGGCCAGCAGTTCTCCGAATTCATCGCGGAATACGGTGCCAGCCAGGGGATGCAGGTAGTGCGGC
>SKNJ01000324.1 GCA_007120575.1 Thioalkalivibrio sp. | reverse complement strand
CGGATCGTCGGGGCCGCTGGCGGGCCCGGCTGTGCTAGATTTCGGCAGAGTCATGACCGTGAATGGTACCAACCCGGGGACCGCCGTGACGCAGGACACCACCAACCCGCATGCCACCGCGGACGGCTATCCACGAGTCGCGCTGATCACCGGCGCCGCCCATCGGGTAGGCGCAAGCATCGCCCGCGAACTCCATCGCGCCGGGCTCAACGTGCTGATCCACTACCGCCATTCGGGCGACAAGGCCTCCGCGCTGGCTGGCGAACTGAACGCGGAACGCCCCGACAGCGCCCGCACCCTGGCCGCGGACCTGCTAAATCTGGCCGAGATCGAGGCCCTGGCCGAAAACGCAGTCGCCGCCTGGGATCGCCTCGATTTTCTGGTCAACAACGCCTCGACGTTCTACCCCACGCCGGTCGGCGAGATCCAGGCCGCAGACTGGGACGACCTGGTCGGCTCCAATCTGCGCGCTCCAACCTTTCTGACCCAGGCCTGCGCGCCGGCCCTGCGCGCCGGCGGCGGAGCAGTGGTGAACATCGTGGACATTCACGCCCTGCGCCCGCTCAAACGCTATCCGGTTTATTCGGCCGCCAAGGCCGGGTTGTGGGCCCTGACCCAGGCCTACGCCCGCGAACTCGGTCCGGAAGTGCGGGTCAACGGCGTCGCCCCGGGGGCGGTACTGGCCCCGGAGGCCGAGGCCAACACCGGCATGCACGAGGCCATGGTCGAACGCACCGCGCTGAAACGCGGCGGCACCCCCGAGGACATCGCGCGGACGGTGCACTTCCTGCTGCTGGACGCCCCGTACATCACTGGCCATATCATCCCCGTGGATGGCGGACGCTCGGCCTCGCAGTAGACGGACCGGGCGCCCCGGGCGCTACACTGGGCCTCAACCAAGCACTTGCGTCAGGAGACTGCAGCATGATCGATTCCAAACGCTTCGACGACCTCGCCCGCCGCATCACGGAGAGCCTCCCGGAGTCGGTACGCCACATGCAGGAGGACGTGCAGCGCCAGGTCCGCTCGTCGCTGCAAAGCGGCTTCGAGCGCATGGACCTGGTCACCCGCGAGGACTTCGACATCCAGGTGGCCCTGCTGGAGCGCACCCGCGAACGCCTGGCGGAGCTGGAGGCACGCGTCGCGGCACTGGAAGCCCGACCGGACGACGCAACCGACCAGTAACCACCGCACACGCCCATAACTCACCGGACGAGGACGCCCGGTCGCAGAACGGAGGGGCACGGATGCCCATTGCCATTGCCCATGCGCGCGCCATCGACGGCATCCACGCGCCCCTGGTCACCATCGAGACCCATCTGGCCAATGGCCTGCCGGCATTCCAGATCGTGGGCCTGCCGGAGGCCGCGGTGCGCGAGAGCCGTGATCGGGTCCGCGCCGCGATCCAGACCAGCGGCTTCGAGTTTCCCCGCCGGCGCATCACCGTCAACCTGGCCCCCGCCGACCTGCCCAAGGATGGTGGGCGTTTCGACCTCGGAATCGCACTGGGCATCCTCGCGGCCAGCCGCCAGATCCCGCTGGAATCCCTGGACGGCCACGAATTTCTCGGCGAACTAAGCCTTGATGGCCACATCCGTCCAAGCGGCGGCACGCTCGCCGCCGGACTGGCCGCCGCGGATGCCGGGCACCGGCTGGTCGTCAGCCCGGCAGACGGCCGCGAGGCCGCCCTCGCCAGCCGCGCCGAGGTGGTCACCGCGGAACATCTGCTCGAGGTCTCCGCCGCCCTGGACGGACGTGCCGTGCTGCCCCCTGCCGAGGCCCCGGAGCCGGTGCCGCCACGCCATCCGGATCTCGCCGACGTACGCGGGCAACACCAGGCTCGCCGGGCACTGGAGATCGCCGCCGCCGGTGCCCACCACCTGCTGATGGTTGGCCCGCCGGGCAGCGGCAAGTCCATGCTCGCGGCCCGCCTGCCCGGCATCCTGCCACCCATGACCGAGGCCGAGGCGCTGGAGACCGCTGCCATCCACAGCCTGCGCGGCACCGATCACCTGCAGGGCGACTGGCGCGCACGCCCCTACCGTTCACCGCACCACACCGCCTCGGGCGTCGCGCTGGTCGGCGGCGGCAGCACCCCCCGGCCGGGCGAGATCTCCCTGGCTCACCATGGCGTGCTGTTTCTCGACGAACTCACAGAGTTCGACCGCACAGTGCTGGACGTGCTGCGCGAGCCTCTGGAGACCGGCTGCATCCATATCTCGCGCGCCGCGCGTCAGGCGGAATTCCCGGCGCGCTTCCAGCTGATCGGCGCGATGAACCCCTGCCCGCAGGGCTTCGACTGCGACCTGGCCGAGCGCTGCCAGTGCAGCCCGGAACAACGCGCCCGCCATCGCAAGCGCCTCTCCGCACCCCTGCTGGACCGGATCGATCTCGCCATCGAGGTCCCGCGCATCCCGCCTGCCGAACTCGCCGCCGACGACACCGCGAGCGAGGACACGACCCGGGTCGCCGCGCGGGTGGCCGCAGCACGCGAACGCCAGCAGTCCCGCCAGGACACACCCAACAGCGCCCTGCACGGACCCGCACTGGACCAGCACGCCGCGCTGTCGACAGCCGACCGCGAAGTGCTGGACACCGCCGCCGAACGCTTCCGCCTGTCGGCACGCGCCTATCACCGCATCCTGCGCGTTGCACGCAGCATTGCGGATCTCGACGGCGCGGAGACCATCGCCACTCGGCACCTCACCGAAGCCTTGAGCTTTCGCGCCCTGGACCACTGGCGCACACAGGTCTGAGGCCGCGGGGCCGCACTCACGAAAAAAGGCCCGCCCGGCTTGCACCGAACGGGCCCGCTTTGCTTCGCAAGGTGGCCGATCAGTCTTCGAAGGTCGCCACGTGGGCGGCCAGGTCGGCGATATCCTGATCCGACAGGTTGGCGGCGTTCGGCGCCATCAGCGCGGTCTGGTCGCCGACCGTCTCGCCGGCACGATAACGCACCAGCTTGTCAGCGACGTACTCCGCACTGCTGCCGGCCAGCTTCGGGAACACCGGGGTGCCCTGGCCCTGGGCGCCATGGCAGGCGATACAGGTGTTATAAAGCGTCTGGCCACGCTGCGCGTCGCCCTCGTCCACAGCAATTCCGCCTTCCCCGGCTTCGACAGCCGCGGGCTCTTCAACGGCCTCCGGCGCTTCGTCAGCACCCGCGAGGTCCACGCCCGACTCGGCGAGCATGTACGTGACGACCTCGTGCAACTGCTCGTCGGTCAGGCTTGGGTCACCGCCACGAGCCGGCATCGCACCGATGCCGTTGATCGAGTTCTCGATCAGGCCATCGAACCCCTTGTCATTCAAGCGGGCCGCCCAGGCATCAGTGTCACCCTTTACCGGGGCATCCGAAACGCCCGTGTCGTGGCACGCAGCACAGACATTGGAGTAGATATCGCCAGGCGACAGATCCGCGACTTCCTCCTGCGCATCCACCGGGCCGGAGACCACGGTACCCACAGGCGCGATCCGCTCCGCAACGCGCTCCGGATCGGCCGCGGTGCGTTCGCCGAGCGGCATCTGGCCCAGGAAGCCGGCCAGATGGCTCACCAGAAAGATCACCGTGGCCAGCAATGCCACAGCGGAGATAAACAGGAACACCTTGTTTCCGGTGTCCATCTTGATCGGTTGATTCGCCACTTGTCTCCCTCCGGATCCAGGCCGCGCGCGGCCTTCGTGATGTGTTGGCCCTTCGCGGCCAGATACATAGCTGCGCGCCCCCGCGCGCAAATCGGGCGCAGAGTATAGGCCATCGCCCCGCCCCGGACCACAAACCCGGCGCTTGAGTCGAAAAATCGACTGGACGGGTACCAGAACGGCGCCGTATGATTGCGGGTCTTGCGCCCGTAGCTCAGCTGGATAGAGCGCTGCCCTCCGGAGGCAGAGGCCAGAGGTTCGAATCCTCTCGGGCG
>SKNJ01000273.1 GCA_007120575.1 Thioalkalivibrio sp. | reverse complement strand
TCGAGCCGGGCGGGATGACGATGTCATCATCGGGGCCGGCCAGCGCACCCAGCGACTTCAGGAAGACGATCGGCTCCTTGGGCACCTCGGCACCGGTTTCGGCAGCGTGATCGGCGTAATTTAGTCCGATACAGACGAAATTGGTCATCCCCGCCACCGGCGGACCGAGACGGGGCGTGCCGGTTACTTCAGGCAGTGTCGTCGGGTCCAGCGCGGCCAGGCTCGATAGCCCGCCGGGAGAAAGCGCATCGCCCTTCAGATCGGAGATTACTCCGGTGAGGTCACGGATCCGTCCGTCGGCATCCAGCATTCCCGGTTTCTCGGCGCCTGGATCACCAAATCTCAGAAGTTTCATGAACTTGCTTCCACTTGCTCAACAACTCGGGCAGCAATCCGCGCCACCCGCGCGGTGTGTCGCCCCATCTATCCACTCCGAGTGGAGTGTAACGGAGTGGCGCGTCGGCGCCACTCCGAAAGGCAGATCAGTTGCCCATTCCGATGTCGAACCGTTCGACCAATGGGCGCATCTGCGAGACCTGCTCGGCAAGTACCTGACGGAACTCCTCCGGAGTGGAGCCCGATGCGACAGCACCCATGCCCTCCATGCGTTGACGCACTTCGGGATCCTCGGCGGCGGCGACCACCGCCTCGTGAATGCGATCGATCACGTCATCGGGCGTCCCTGCGGGGGCGATGAAACCGTTGAAGCCCACCAGGTTGAGCGTGTCGAACCCGACCTCGCCCACGGTGGGCACATCCGGCAGGGCAAAGTTGCGCTCATCGGCCAGGACTGCCAGTCCGACGAGGCGATCCTCCAGCACGTGCTCGAACGAGGTGGAGAGTTGATCGCCGCCGAACTGAACGCGCCCCGCGAGCAAATCCTGCACCATCGGCGCCGCCCCCGGGAAGGGCGTATGCTCCATGTCGATCTCGGCCTCGCTCTTGATGACCTCGCCCACGAGGTTCATGATCGAGCCGTGCCCCGTCGTGCCGTAGAAGAGCGGCTCGCCGGCGTCGCCCCGTTCGCGTGCCAACTCGACAAACTCCTCCATCGTCTCGATCTCGAGATCGGGGTGCGCGAGCAGCAGCATCGGGACCAGAACCGCGATCGAGACGGGGGCGAAGTCTTCCTCGATATCGTGGAGTGCGCGGCCTTCATGCTGCATCACGGTCGTGGTCGCCGAGAAGGTAATGTTGTGGAACAACAATGTGTGGCCATCCGCATCGGCGCGCGCAACATGGTCGGCCCCGACCGAGCCGCCCCCGCCGGCACGATTCTCCACGACAACGGGCTGCCCCAGCTCCTGCTCCATGCGCTCGGCGAAGACGCGTGCGACCACATCGGTCGTCCCGCCTGCCGGGAAGGGTACAACCACCTCGATCGGCCGTGTCGGAAAATCATCGGCTGCCGCCGGCACCGCCCAGACCGCGCCCGCGGCCAACAGCGCCGTCGTGGTGACGAGCACGTTCCTTCTGTCGGTCTTCATCTTGTCGGATTTCATACCGTTCCTCCCGTTTCCATATGGATCGCGCCGGTTGCCTGCCGGGGTGCAACAGAGCCGAGGGCCTCATCGCTCCGGGACGCATGGGCGAGACGCATGCCTTTGCGCGTCACGGCTTTACCGCGATCGAAAGTTAGAATATCAAGAAAAAATCTTCTATCAACGATAAAATATATTTTCGGAGCACCCATGACCCAGGCCGATCCGCGCAGCCTGACCGAGCGGACCTATCTGCGGCTTCGCAGCGAGATCCTGTCATCGCGCCTGAAGCCGGGGCAGAAACTGCGGCTGCGCGATCTGTGCGATTTGACCGGCGTCTCGCTCAGCGTGGTGCGCGAGGCGGCGACGCGGCTGGCAGCGGAGGGTCTGCTGAACGCCGAGGCGCAGCGCGGCTATTCCGTGCCCTCGGTTGATCGCAAGGATCTGCTTGATCTGACCTATGCGCGGATCGAAATCGAGTGTCTGTGCCTGCAGCGCGCGATAGATCAAGGAGGGGTCAAGTGGGAGGCCGGGCTCGTTGCAGCCTTTCATCGGCTCCAGCGAACGCCCGCCCAGAGCGGCGACCCCGAGACCAAGGAGGAATGGGCCAAGGTACACGCGGCGTTCCACGACTGCCTCGTGGCTGGGTGCGACAATCATTGGCTGATGCGCATGCGGCAGATGCTGTTTGCGCAGTCGGAACGCTACCGGCGGCTGTCCGTCGCGCTGCAGGCCGACCGGCGCGACCTGGACGAGGAACACCGCGGGCTGATGGAGGCCGTCCTGGACCATGACGCCGCTGCGGCAACCGAGCGGTTGCGCGCGCATCTGATGCTGACCACCGACATCCTCCTCGAGTCGGAGCTCATCAGCTGAAAAGGGGAAAGACACGATGTATTTGGGAACGCAGATCGATCGAATCGCGCGTGCGGATGCGGAAACCGTCGCGGCTCTGGGCAAGGCGGGGGTGGCCACCGTGCACGAGGCACAGGGACGCACCGGGCTTCTCGACCCGGCGCTGCGTCCCATCGGTGCGGGGGCAGCAGCAGGCACGGCGGTCACCGCGCTCTGCCCGCCGGGAGACAACTGGATGTTGCACCTCGCCATCGAGAAGATGCTGCCGGGCGACATTCTGGTGGTCGCGGTGACGTCTCCCAATACCGACGGATATTTCGGCGACATTCTGGCCGAATTCCTGCGCGCACGAGGCGGAATCGGAGTGGTACTTGATTGCGGGGTGCGCGATGTCGCCGCTCTGCGCGAGAGTGGTCTGGCGGTCTGGGCACGCGCGGTCTGCGCGCAGGGCACGGTCAAGGAGAGCCTCGGCGCGGTGAATGTGCCAGTGATCTGCGGCGGAGCCCGAATCGTGCCCGGCGATGTGATCGTCGGCGACGAGGACGGGGTGGTCGCGGTGCCCGCTTCCCATGCGGCGCGTGTCGAACAGGCAGCGAAGGCGCGAAACGACAAGGAGGAGGCGATCCGTGCACGAGTGCGCGCCGGCGAGGCGACCCTCGACATATTCGGCTTGCGCGAGAAGCTATCCACGCAAGGTATGTGCCGCTTCGAAACCCTGGCCGATTTCGAGCGCGAAGAAGGCGCGTGAGAATGTCTATTGACGCCCGCGGTCGAGCAAGTGTTTTCTCAAGGCGGGTTGGCGCGGAGCGGTCAGGTTTCGACCCGTATCCGGTCTCGTGATGCGGCGATCCACCCCGCGGGCGCTCATGGAAACTTCGCGGGTCGGGTCCAAATCGGCGGTTCGCGCTTGATGCAGTGTGGTTCTCGACTGGTTTTCCCGTCCCGTTTCTGACCCGCTCTCCCGTGATCTCCTGTCAGAACTGCTGCTCGGCGAAATCCGGCGAAGTCTACGATCTCACGCCGGAACCCTGTTAGCTCTTCCCCGCGGGATTAGCGCCCATTCGATCCAGGCCATCTTGTTCGCCAGGGCGAGCGACACGAGCATCGTGGACTTGCGGTTCAACATCCGAGCGAGACAGGAACCGGGCTTTGGTCCCCAAGTTCGACCCGCAGCCTGATTGACAGCCATTGCACCGATGATCAGCAAGCGTCGAATGTCCTTCTGTCCCACCCTGGACGTCTTGCCCAACCGTTTCTTCCCACCTGTCGAATGCTGTCGCGGTGTCAGCCCGGCCCAACTCACATGATCCCAGCCCTTCCGGAGCAGGTCGGCTGGCGGCGCCAACGTGGCCAATGTCATGGCGGTGATCGGACACTTTGCGGCGATCATTCCAGCATCGCGCGCCGCAACAGGACCGGCTGGGCGCCCTCGTCCAGCGCGGCGTCGCTCATGCGCAAGACCTCGCCCGCAGCAACATCACGGTTCACTGCAACGCCTTGCGCGAGCCCGATCGGCAGGAGCGCTTCGGCGCGCGATCTGGCGGCGGGCGTGGCCTTGCCCCATACTGTCCAGCCACCTTCGCCGTCGAGCAACTCGCCCTTGCGCAGGTCGCGCTTGGCGAC
>SKNJ01000288.1 GCA_007120575.1 Thioalkalivibrio sp. | reverse complement strand
TCGGCCACGGCGCCCGAGACGATCGACATCGCGGTGGCCACGAACACGACCTGGAAGAAGAAGTCGGCACGATCGGAGTAGTAGATGTCGCCACCACTGCCCAGCACGTCCGCGACCGCGTTGTCGCCGCTGATCAGGAAGCCCAGGCCCGGGATAATGGAGCTAAGGCCATCGCTGTACATGATGTTGTAGCCGATCAGCATGTACATGATGCTGGCGATCGAATACAGGGCGATGTTCTTGGTCGCAATTTCGGCGACACTCTTGGTGCGCACCATACCGGCCTCGAGCATGGTAAAGCCCGCGGCCATCCACATCACCAGTGCGCCAGCGACCAGGAAGTAAAATGTGTCCATCGCATAAGCGAGTTCGACAACTTGCTGTTCAATTTCCATGATTGGAATTCCTCATTAAGGGACCGGGGTTGGCGTTAAAGCGCTTCGGTTCCGGTTTCGCCCGTGCGAATGCGAACAACTTGTTCGATCGGGGCAATAAAGATCTTTCCGTCGCCGATCTTCCCGGTGCTGGCGGATTTTGAAATGGCCTCGACGACCTGGTCGACCAGACTGTCGTCAACGGCCACTTCAAGCTTCACCTTGGGCAGGAAATCGACAACGTATTCGGCACCGCGATACAACTCGGTGTGACCGCGCTGGCGTCCAAAGCCCTTGACCTCGGTCATGGTGATGCCCTGCACACCGACTTCGGAGATCGCCTCGCGGACATCATCAAGCTTGAACGGCTTGATAACGGCGGTAATCATTTTCATGGTTGGCTCCTTGGGGCGGGCCCGCGCGGCGCGGACCCGCCATTGGGGTTGGGGTAAGACGTCCGGTCTAGAAATCCAGCGACCAGCCCACCCAGACCCGCGGATCCTCGCCCGACACGTCGGCATAGGCCAGATTCATGCTGAACGTGCCCATGCTCTCGGTGTGGCGGTTCAGCCCGGCGCTGTAGTGGGTATAGCTGTCGACGTCGCTGTCATCGAAGGTCTGGTGACCGATCATGAAGCCCGCGCTGTAGACCTCGGCAAACGGAACATCCATTCCGGCGTAGTAGTAGGCACTGCCGCTCTCGAACGGAGCGGCGTCATCTTCCTCATTCACGATGACCTTCACGCCACCATAGAACATGTCATAGGACAGTTCGCCATAGACCTCGGCAAAACCGATATCCAGATCGGAGTCGGGGTAGAAGTAATAGACGTAGCCGACGTCATACCCCATACCGTTGCCCATCTCGCCGGCGAATCCGGCATAAAGGTCCAGCTCGTAGCTGCCCCCGGCATACAGATCTTCGGAAAGGTTGGAGGCCCAGGTTCCGACATAGAACCCGGAACCATGGTTGTAATCGAAGCCACCCTGGATGGCGGCACCATCGGTCTGCGAGAACCCGCGAAGCTCGTAATCCGAGGCAATGGTGATATTCCCGGAAAACTCCGCACTCGCGGTGGAGGTCGCAACCAGGGCGCCGGTGGTGCCCGTGGTCAGTACCGCTGCAGCCAGGATGGAATGCTTGAACTTCTTCATTGATGTTTTCTCCCAGTGGTTCAATCGAGCGTCGCGTAATCGACACCCAGTCCTTGCACGGGGCGTGCCAGTTACCAAAAGGGAGCAAAAATCGGCTTTTTGCCACAGATGTTGCGGCCAGGCGACGCAATCCTGCCTTGTAATAGTGCGTACTGACAGTGCATTCGCACCGTATTGGTGCGCTCTGTCCGGCAGGGGGGATTCAGGCGCCGTTTCGCCTGCGAGGCAGGCTCCCACGGGGCCAGGTCGGCGTCGGTGTTTGCGGGGCTTTACCCAGCCGCCTGCGCCGTTGGTGGCTGGCCCGGGTTCGTCCTCGGTTGTTTACTGGGGTTTCGGCCTAGCCGACACCGGGCGGGCGGTCAGGACGACGGCACGGAAACACCGACCCCGATCCGAAAGGGTGCTAGTCGGGAGACTCGGGGTGGCCGCGCTCGATCACGATACCCACCTCGCGCACCCCGGAGACCGCCCCCGGCTTGCCCAGCGCAACGCGCACCCACGGCGTGCCGAACGACGCCATCAGGGTCTCGGCAACCTCCTCGGCCAGCGACTCGAGCAGGGTGTGGGGTTCGCGGGTCGCGATCGCACGCACCGCATTGGCCACCGCCTCGTAGTCAACCGTGTCCCCGATCTCGCCGGAATGGGCAGCAACCCGAGTATCGGTGGCCAGTTCGATATCGAAGCGCAGCGGGCGCTGCAGGCGTTGTTCCCATTCATAAACGCCGACGACGGCGTCGATCACAAGGTCTCGCAGGTAGATTCGGTCCATGCAGGTTCATCCGGCGGGCGGTTGCGCGGCGCTCATCGTACTGGCTGGACCCTCCCGGGGGAACCTCCGCCACCAGCGGGTGGCGCGTTACCATGCTGGACATCACTCCTCGCGAGGCCGTGAACCCGATGAGTCAACCCTTCCATGACCTGCCCTGGGCGCACACGCATGCAGGCGAGCCCCGGCGTATCGGCGTCGAGATCGAGATGGCCGGGGTCACGCTGGAGACAATGGCGGATGCCGTAATCGCGGAGTTCGGCGGGCACCTGCAAGCGGACGACCCGTTCGTGTTCCATGTGTGCGATTCCGAGGTCGGCGACTTCGTCCTGGAGCTGGACGCCCGGGTACTGAAGGACCGCGCCTACCGCGAGCACCTGGGCCGCCTGGGCATCGAGCTGGACGATGCCGACCAGGCCGCCCTGGAGCGCTGGCTCGCCGATGCCGCCGGGCGCCTGGTGCCGCACGAGATGGTGGCCCCGCCAATCCCGGTGGCGATGCTGCCACGCCTGGATCGCGTCCGCGCCACGCTGCAACGGGCCGGCGCGCTGGGCACGGAACGCGCGCTGCTGTATGCCTTCGGGCTGCAACTCAACATCGAGATCGCGCAACGGGATCCGGAATCGTTGCTGGCGATCCTGCGCGCCTTCGTGCTGATGGTCGAGGTCCTGACCACGGCGGGCGCGATCGACCTCGCGCGGCGCCTGTCGCCCTACATCCGCCCGTTCCCGGGCAGCTTCGTGCGCACGATCCTGGAGCCCGGGTTCCGGCCGGACATGGGTGGTCTGATCGATACCTACCTGGAACACAATCCAACCCGGAACCGTCCCCTCGACCTGCTGCCGCTGTTCGCCGAGATCGACCCCGAACGCGTCGCGGCCGCGCCGGTGGAGCATGAACTGGTGAAACCGCGACCGGCCTTCCACTACCGGCTCCCCAACTGCGAGATCGACAACCCGGACTGGAGCCTGGCGACCCCCTTCAACGGCTGGGTCGAGGTCGAGCGACTGGCCGCGGACCACGAGCGCCTGCGACATCTGGGCGAGGAATACCTCGAACGCCCCGCCCAGGCCCTGGGGCGCTGGGCCGACGACTGGGCCCGGAGGCTGCGTGACGGGTTCTGAGGGGACGCTGTACCCCGGCACCCGGGAATCCGTTCCCGCGCGCCGGCCGGTGGTGGCCATCACCGGGCCGGATCAGGGCGGAGGTCCCGCCTGGCTGTTCACCGCGCTGGCGGTGTGGCGCGCGGGCGGGCGGCCACTGCGGGTCCGCCCGGGCAAGCCACGCCCCGGCCGGCGGTTCGATGGCCTGATCGTGGGTGGTGGCGCGGACGTCGACCCCGAACTCTACGGTGAGGCACTGCCGGAGGGACCGGGTGCCGCCGCGATCCGCAATGCCGAACGCCGGTTGTCCCAGCGCCTGATCGGCTATCTGTTCTACCCCGGCCTGTGGCTGTTGCGCCGCCTGTTCCAGTCGCACGGGGGCACGCTGGACAGCGAGCGTGACCGCCTGGAAAAGGCGCTGATCCGGCGCGCCCTGGACAACCATCTTCCGGTACTGGGCATCTGTCGCGGCATGCAGCTAATCAACGTCGTACTGGGTGGCAGTCTGGAGCGCGATCTTGCAGCGTTCTACGTGGAGACCCCGAAGGCCCGCAGCGTGCTGCCGGTCAAGGC
>SKNJ01000158.1 GCA_007120575.1 Thioalkalivibrio sp. | reverse complement strand
CTGCCTGGCTGATGGACGAGGGCATCGACTCGCTGTCGCTGAATCCCGATGCGCTGCTTTCCACCTGGGAGAAGCTCGCCGAGGTGCGGGGTTCGGGAGGATAGGCTCATGCTCGACGCGCGTTGCCCGCAGGTGTATCTGGTCTCCGACGGGACCGGCATTACCGCCGAGACCCTGGCGCAAACTCTGTTCACCCAGTTTCCGAATCTGGAGCCGGCGTGGCATCGCCTGCCCTTCGTGCAGACCCCCGGGCGGCTCGCCAGCATTTTTGCGCGGGCGGAGGCGGGGCCTCAGCCGGCCGTGGTGGTCGCGACCCTGGCCAACGTCGACCTGCGTGGCGAGTTGCGGCATTCTCCGGTACCGGTGATCGATGTCTTTGGCGAACAGCTCGAACGCCTGGAGCAACTTTTCGGCACGCCGGCCCAGTCGGTGTCCGGGCGCGCCCACGGGATGGGCGACGTCAGCCGCTACGACCGCCGGATCGAGGCGTTGAACTACACCCTGGCGCATGATGACGGACTGGCGACTCAGGACCTGTCGGTGGCCGATGTGGTCCTGCTGGGGGCGTCGCGTTCGGGCAAGACGCCCACCAGCCTGTATCTGGCGATGAATTACGGGCTGTTCGCGGCCAACTATCCGCTGGTGCCGGAGGACCTGAACAGCGGCGATGTCCCGCACATGCCGCGCGGGCTCCGGGGGCTGGGCGGACGCATGGTGGGACTGACGATTACCCCGCAGCGCCTGGCGCAGATTCGCGAGGCGCGCCGCCCCGGGAGCCGCTACGCCAGCCTGGAGCAGTGCCGCGCGGAATGCACCGCAATCCAGGAGTTTCTCGACACCTGGAAGGTGCCGCACCTGGACGTGACCCAGTTATCGGTGGAGGAGATCGCCACCCGGGTCCGCGACTGCCTGGAGCTGCCACGCGGGCGCTGACGCGGGTGCCCCGGCCCGGTGATCGGTCAGGGGGCCTCCGGCAATCCCAGTCGCGCCAGCCAGCCTCGGGGGTTACCCGCGCACACCAGGAATTCCGGATTCAGCAGGCTGTCGCGGGTGTTGTAGCGCAGCGGCCGGCCGAGCAGATCGGTGACCTGGCCACCGGCGGCCAGCACCACCGCATGCGCGGCTGCGGTGTCCCATTCGCTGGTGGGCCCGAGTCGCGGATAGATGTCGGCCGCGCCCTCGGCGACCAGGCACAGTTTCATCGAGCTGCCCAGACTGACCAGTTCGTGTTCGCCGAGGTGTTGCAGTGCGGCCTGCAAGCGTTCCGCCCCGTGCGAACGGCTACCGGCAACCACTGGCCGGGACGTGCCGATGCGTTCGCGGGCCACTGCGATGGGGCGGGGACGGTCGCTGCCGTCCTGGCGGATCGCGGCGCCCCCCCGGTGTCCGGCATACAGGCGCTGCAGCACCGGGCCCCAGACCACGCCGAGGATCGGCTGGTGGTCGTGGATCAGGGCGATGTTCACGGTGAATTCTCCATTGCGCTTCACGAACTCGCGGGTGCCATCCAGCGGATCGATCAGCCAGTAGGTGCTCCACTGGTGGCGGGTCGCGTAGGGCGTGGCCTGGCCCTCCTCGGACAGGACCGGCCACTCCGGCCCGATCTCGGCCAGGCCCTGCGCGATCACCCGGTGGGCGGCCATGTCGGCCTCGGTCAGGGGCGAGTGGTCGGCCTTTTCGCTGACCTCGAAGCGGGTCTCGTAGATGTCCATGATCGCGTGGCCGGCATCGCGGGCCAGCGCGGCAACCTCGTGCATCAGGGCGGTCAGGGCCGAATCCTTCGGCGGTGCGGTCATGGGGAGGCTCCCGTTTTCCCGGTTCCGTGTCGATGGGCCGACCTGGCATCCAGCGTGGTGCGGGTGGCCCGAAAGGGCTTCAGTGTCGCATCTTTTCCGCGCTGGCGCGCGATGCGGGGTTGCGGCATTCAGGCGTCGAGATACTCGCGCACCATGTACAGCGCGGCAATTGAACGTGCCTCGGTGCAGTCCTCGCGCGCGATCAGTTCGCCCAGACGGTCCAGCGACCAGGGCACGACCTCGATCGCCTCCGGTTCGTCGCCCTCGGCCTGCTGCGCGTACAGGTCTTCGGCCAGCACCAGGTGGGTCTGGTGGGCCATGTAACCGGGTGCCACGGTGAGTGCCCCGAGGTGGGTCAGGTGCTGACCGGCGTAGCCCACCTCTTCCATGATTTCGCGGTTGGCCGCCACCAGGATGTCCTCGTCGGCTTCGATGCGCCCCTTGGGCAGGCCCAGTTCGTAGCGGTCGGTGCCGGCCGCGTACTCCCGGATCAGCAGGATGGTACGGTCCGCCTGCACCGGGGCGATGATCACGGCCCCGCGGCCGCGACTGACCAGGCGTTCGAAGCAGGTGCGCGCGCCGTTACTGAACTCGAGGTCCAGCTCCTCCACCTCGAACAGGCGGCTGCGGGCTACGGTGCGGCGTTCCTGGATATCCGGTTTCTTGCGGCTCATGCCCCCTCCGGGCTGGGCGTTTCGGGGAGGCGTGCGGCGTCTCCCCGGGGCGTCACGGGCTGTTGCGCAGCCGGACCAGGGTGTTCAGTTCACCCTCGAACAGGGTGTCGAAGATCATGCCGTGCTCGGAGGTCACAACCTCGAAGCCCTCCTGGGCGGCGGGCTCGGTCTCTTCCAGGCTCAGGTCGAGGTCGCCCCAGCTCACCGCCATGGTCACGCGCATCGGGAAGTAGCCGTCGAGAAAGCGGCGCACGAACGGGCCACTCTCCAGGCGATAGACGCCATCGCCCTCGTCCTCGACGATCTGCATGCGCGCGGTCACGCAGACCTCGGCATCCTTTTCCACGCCACGCAGGTCCACCCGGTCGCCCTCGGCGCGAGCGGATTCGATGTTGCGAGTGGACTCGACCTGCAGGGCGTCGATGGTTTGTTCATTGTACACAATGACCATCCGCCGAATCGGCGCCACATCGTTGTGACACTGGCGCAGATCGACCCAGCCATCCACCAGCGACGAAGCGCTCAGGGTGATCTGGTTCTGGTGATGATGCGGTGTGCGCTCCGGCTCCTCCATCAGAAACGTCAGTTCCGGGCTGGTGGTCTGGGTGTCGGATGGCGAGGCGAAATCGCCCCACAGTCGGTCATCCTCCAGCGGGTCATAGTCCGGATCGTCGGGGTCCGTGCCCTGTGCCGCGAGCGGGCCCAGCGCCAGGACGAGTACGGATGCGAACCACGCGCGAGAACGGAAACGGGTTACCATAAGGGCCATCGCAATCACCATGTGTGCTGTTGCCGTCTGTTGTGGACTCCGAAACCCGCGCAAAAAATCCCGATTCGCACGGCTTGCCCGCGCAGGTCGACTGGTCCGGCATCGATACCGTACTGTTCGATATGGATGGCACGTTGCTGGATCTGCACTTCGACAATCGCTTCTGGCGCGAGCTGATCCCGAGCGAGTACATTCGCTGCCAGCCGGATGACCCGGAATGCGCGCGGCGTCGGCTGGAGGACGAGATGCAGCGGGTGCGGGGCCGGCTGGAGTGGTATTGCGTGGAACACTGGACGCGCTTTACCGGGCTGGATGTCCTCGGGCTCAAGCGCGAACTGGCCCACCACATTGTGCTCAAGCCGCATGCGGAAACCGTGCTGGCGGCGCTGCGGCGGGCCGGGCGCCGACAGGTGCTGGTCACCAATGCGCACCCCAAGGTCTATGCGTTCAAGAATCAGCTCACCCGTATCGGCGATCGGCTGGACACCATCGTGTCCGCCCACGATCTGGACTGCGCCAAGGAAGACGCGGATTTCTGGACCCGCCTGCAGCGGGTGGCGCCGTACGACCCCGGACGAACGCTGCTGGTCGACGACAACCTCCTGGCGCTGCTCAGTGCGCGCCACGCCGGACTGGCGCAACTGCGCGGCATGCGCTACCCCGACGAGCACGGGGAACCGATGCATTCCGACGAGTTCCGGCTGCTGGAGAGCCTTGCCGACCTGCTGCCCGGGCTGGAGT
>SKNJ01000256.1 GCA_007120575.1 Thioalkalivibrio sp. | reverse complement strand
CCGGCCTGGCCAAGGTGCCGGGTATTGGCAAGCGTACCGCCGAGCGCGTGGTGCTGGAGCTGGGCGAACGCCTCGTCGAGATGGGCTTTGCCGGCGCGCCCGTCGGGGGTGCGGCAGGCAGCGAGCCGACGCCCCAAGCCGCGATGGAGGGCGAGGCGCTGGCTGCGCTGGAATCGCTCGGCTATCCGCGCGCGAGCGCGGAGAAGATGGTCGCGGCGGTGCGTGATCAGGCAGACTCGGTGGAGACGCTGGTGCGTCTCGCACTGCGCGCCAGCGTCAAACGCTGACGCGCGCCCCGTTCCACGCCGTCCGCGGCCGGCCCTGGAGCCGGCCTTGGTGTTCGCGGCGGCTTCTCGGCCTGGCGGCGTCAGCAGTCGCCGGTGCGCTCGCCCCGGATCTCGACCCGCATGTTCATCGTGCCGATCGGCGTATCGATCTCGCTGCGCATCACCCCTTCGCTGCGGTCGCCGTGAAAGTGCATCTCGGCGTCCATGGTCATGGTGCCACCCATCGGGTCGGTACAGCTCATCGAATAGACAACCCCATCGGCGTCCATATTGACGTCGTTGAGCGAGCAGTCCTCGGGGACCTCGAGCATCTCCTCGCGCTGTTCGAGGTCCTCGCGGGTCACGCATTCGCGGTGGGTATCCGTTTGCTGCGGCATGCTCTGCGGCCCCTCGATCGAGGTCGTGTTGGTGTATTCCCACATGCCCGGATTGATGTTCGGCATATCGGCACCCGCATTCGCGGACAGGGCCAGCAGGGGCAGGGCCAGCAGCAGGGCGGGAAGCGTTGAGGCTCGTGCCATCGGGGGTCTCCTTGTGGATGCATGCGCCGGCATGTGTCCGGCGAACGGTAATCTGCGAGGACTCATCTTGCCCCGGTGGGCGGGGTTGGGCAAATCCGGAAGGGCTGGTCGAAGTACCGCCGCGATGGCATGTTGGGCGTGGGGGACGAGTTCTCCAGTGGACGCGCAAGCGAGGATGGACATGGGTGCATACCGATGGTGGGTTGGCGGTGCGGGAATCCTGGTGCTGGCCATGGCCGGCGGGCTGGGGGAGCGGCTGTTGCAGAGTGGTGCCGCGCACCCGGCGGCTGGCGAGTGCCGGATCCCGGTGACCCTGCACCTGGGCGAGGTCGATTCGCGCTTCGAGCTCCGGCGTGACCAGGTCCGCACGGCCCTGGAAGAGGCGATGGCCCTGTGGGAGACGGAGACCCCGGCGGATTTGTTTGAATGGCGTGACGGCAGCGGGATGCCGGTCAACCTGGTGTTCGACGAGCGCCAGGCGACCGCGCAAGTGCGTGCAGCCGGGCGTGCGGATCTGGAAGAGCGCCAGCAAGAGCTGGACCGGCGGCAGGCCCGACTGGAGCGGTTGGGCGCGGCCTTCGACGCGGACGTGCGGCGCTACGAGACGCGTCGCCGATCGCTGGAGGAGCGCCAGCGCGAGCATGCGCGTGCCGTGGCGGACTGGAACGCGGGCCGCGGCGAGCGATCCGCGGGGCAACGCGCACGGCTGGAACGCGAGGGTACGGCGCTGGAACGCGAGCGGCGCGACCTGGAACGCCAACGCGGCGAGCTCGATCGGCGCCGTGCCGGGCTGGAGCGGGAGACCCGCGACTTCGAACAGGCGGTCGCGGCCTTCAATGCCCGGGTGGAGCGCTACAACGTAGAGGGCGAAGCATACTCGGGGTTCGATATGGGGTTGTTTCGGCAGCGTGGCCGGGAACGGTCGATCACCGTGTACAAGGCAAGTGACATCGACGAGTTGCGCCTGGTGCTGGCGCACGAATTGGGGCATTCGCTGGGTATCGGGCATGTGCACGACCCCGAAGCGGTGATGTACGCCCGGCTGGGGCCGGAGAATGCCAGTGCCGAGCGGCTGACCCCGGCAGATCGCCGGGCACTGGTGGATGCCTGTGACGTGGAACTGAGCGGGTCAGTGGCCCGCTGACCGCGATCGCGGCCCCGGCGAGCGGTCCGGGGCCGGATTGCGCCGGAGTTCCTCGGAAACGAGCGGTGACCCGCGTCAGAAGTGATAGCGCAACGCGGCGGCCAGCACGTGCACGTTGCCATCGGTAGTGCCCTGCATGCGCACCGGGTCCCCATTGAAGGAACGCGTGATGTCGATCTCCTCGCGGGCGACGTGGATATAGGTGTAGGCGAGGTCCACGGTGAACTGGTCGCTGGTCGCGTAGCTGGCGCCGAACGAGAACCAGGTGCGGTCGCCGTCCGGGGTGCGGGTGCTGCGTCCGTCCAGTCGGGTGGGCGTGCGGTCGTACTGGATGCCGCCGCGCAGGGTCCAGCGCGGATCCAGGATATATTCCGCGCCGACCGCGATACCGTAGCTGTTGCGGTAGTTCTGCCGCAGTACCTGGTCGCCGGTGGGTAGCTCGATGTCGATCTTGTCGAAGCGTGACCAGTTGAACCAGTTGTACTGCGCCAGGCCGCTCCAACGCTCGCTGAACTGGTGACGCAGCCCGATCGAGGCGATATCGGGCAGCCGCAGGTCGGCCTGGCCCGGCAGGACGAACGATGGCCCCCCGAAGGGTTCGGTGAGGGTGGCGGTCCCGCGCAGCGTATGAGTGACCCCGCTGCGGTAATGGATGCCCAGGCGGGTGTCGTCGGAAAGCTCCGCGAGCAGCCCGATATTGTAGCCGACGTCCCAGCTGTCCCCCTCGAGGCCGAACTCGCCATCGTGGGCGGGATTCAGGTCGGCAGGGATCGCGCTGCGCAGGGTCGCCTCGGCGTACTGCAGGTCGACGCCACCGCCGATCGATATCCGGTCGTTGAGGTCGACGGCGATGCTCGGCTGGAAGTTGAGCACCTTCAGGTCGCTCTCCAGCGAGTCGTAGCGGGCAAAGAAGTCGTCGCGATACTCGTTCCGCAGGCCGAACGGGGCGCTTAGCCCGAACCCGAGCCAGACCGTGTCGGAGTAGCGCTGCGCCCAGTAGAGGTTCGGCACCAGTGACGGGTCGTACGGGTTGGCGCTGTCGCGTCCGGGGATCCCAGTGTTGCCCTGGTCCACGCTGGCGCTGGGTATCAGCACATGGATGCCCGCCTGGAGCTCGTTATCGTCCAGTCGGGTCATGCCGGCCGGATTGAAATAGATCGTGCTGGCGTCGGAGGCGATGGCGGCGTCACCGGCATACGCCCGCCCAAGCCCGCTGACACCCTGTTCCTGGATGTAGAAGCCGGCGGCCATCAGGGTGGCGGGTGCGGCGAACAATGCGGCGGAGACCGCGGAAACCAGCGCCAGACGGCGCGACGAGCGTGAAATTATGAACCTTGCCCCCCGTGTTTCTTGTTGGTTGGGGCCGGTCGATGCGTCTCCTTTCCAGTCACCGGCCTCGGGGCAGACCCTAACGAGTCGGGGCCTATTCGCCAAGTGTTTCGGGACCCGGGTCGCGTTTTTGCGGCCCCCTGAGGGCCGCCTAGCGCAGCAGCAGGAACAGGCCGAGAAGGGCCGCCAGGCCGCCCCCGATCAGCAGGGTGAGGGTGCGCCGGGTGAAGCGACCGACGATCAGGCGGGCCGTGCGTTCGCGCAGGGTGAGGCTGTCCTGGAGGCCGACCACGGCGGTGATCAGGCCGCCGACCAGCAATATGATCCCGAGGATCTGGATGAGCGCGTGGGGCTCCATGCGGGATCAGGTCCGGGGGATCAGACGCAGCAGCGCGAGGAGGATGATGGCACCGACCGTGGCGGCCACCAGGCTCCCGATCAGGCCGGCCGCATGCAGTCCGATCAGGCCGAACAGCCACCCGCCGAGGAAAGCCCCGATCACGCCAACCACGATATTGACCAGGATGCCCTGTCCCGATCCCTTCACCAGCACCCCGGCCAGCCAGCCGGCGATTCCGCCAATGAGAAGCAGAAGCAGCAGGGATTCGATGGCCATGGCGGGGCTCCGCTTTCGGGGTCAGGGACAAGCCCCGAGTGTGCACCCGAAGGGCGGCGCAGTTCCACCGGAAAGGGGTGTCGATT
>SKNJ01000339.1 GCA_007120575.1 Thioalkalivibrio sp. | reverse complement strand
GGACTGTTATTAGCACTGATGGGCTGCGCGCTGCTGGCACCCGGAGCCGGCATGTTTGTCCTCGCCTTGCTGCGCCGGCCGGTCAAATCAAGGCTGCCGGGCCGTGCACTGGCGATGCTGGCTTCGGGACGACGTCGGATCGCACCGGCACTATCCGCGCTCAGCCTGGCGTTGGCACTGAGTGCCGGCATCGGCATGATGGTGCTCGGGTTTCGTATCACCGTGGACAACTGGGTCGACCGGCTATTACGTGCCGACGTCTACCTCACCGTCAGCCAGGGCGTGATCGATCAGGTGCTGGTCGAACGGGTCAGCGCACTCGATGGTATCGAGGCGGTGTCCTCGGCCCGGCAAAGGCATTTGCCCGACGACCAGATCATGATCGCCTACGACTTGCCGGCCGACGCCTGGGAGGGCTTCGAACTCATTGCTGGTAATGCCGACGAGGCCCGCGAAGAGTTTCAAGCCGGCCGTGCGGTGCTGATTACCGAACCGCTCGCCCGCCATCATCGACTGAAAGTGGGTGATTCGATCCCCATCAGCGCCCCGGACAGGACACACTCACTGCCGATTGCCGCCGTCTACCGCGACTACGGCAGCGACCGTGGAGCCATTGCCGTTGAGGGCTCCCTTTATCGGCAATGGTTCGGCGATGAACTTCGTGACAGCCTGGGGCTTTATTTCACGGATTCGGGCGAGCCCGACGGCTGGCGTGAACGATTACGGGCGATCGACGAGCGAATCGTGCTGACCACGCGCCAGCAAGTGCGTGAACAGACACTGGCGGTCTTTGATCGTACCTTCCGTATTTCCTGGGCACTGGCCGTACTGGTCGGGCTCATCGCCCTGATCGCACTGATCAGCGCGTTGCTGGCGCTGGGCCTGGAGCGAAGCCGGGATTACGCGACGCTACGCGCCCTGGGCCTGACCCGTCGCGGATTGTCAGCTCTTGTGGTCAGCCAGACGACCGGCATGGCGGCCGCCAGCGCACTGGTGGCGATACCACTAGCCATCGCCATTCATGCCGGCCTGTCGTTGGTGGTGCAACCCCGGGCGTTTGGCTGGAGCTTGCCGCTGAGCCTGCCACTTGCTCCGTTGCTGATCATGCTGATCCTGGCGCTGCTCACCGGCCTGCTCGCCGGCCTTTACCCGGCCTGGAAGATTGCCTCGCGTCCACCGGCGCCAGAACTCAGGAGTCGCTGATGACACGCGACCTGATCCTCATCGCTGCTCTGGCATCAATCCTGGTCGGCTGGCTGGCCTGGCAGACGATCGCAGATGATCCTGATCCGGTCCGGCTTCAGGCCAGCGGTCTGCTGTCGGCAGAACCGGACGAGTTCAAACGCGTAACCGGTCCGGCGCCGCTGGAATTTCCGGCAGATCATGGCCTGCACCCAGGCTATCGCAACGAATGGTGGTATTTCACCGGCAATCTCGATACCGAAGTCGGTCCGGTCGGCTTCCAGTTCACTCTGTTTCGATTCGCCCTCGATCCAGGTCCCGCGTTCGATTCGGCCTGGCATGGCGAGGCGGTCTGGATGGCGCACCTGGCTGTCAGCGACGGATCAAGCAAAACCTTTTACCAGTCTGAGCGATTCGCCCGCGGTGCCGCCAGACTCGCCGGCGCCGATGCCGAGCGCTGGTGGCTGCGCGACTGGCAGGTTCTGGCAACGAACAGCGGCTGGCGGCTGGAAGCCGATGCGGGCGATGTCGCCGTAGAACTGGAAATGGAAAGACTCAAGCCCTTCGTGCTCCAGGGCGAAGGGGGTTACAGCCAGAAAGGACCAGAGCCCGGCAATGCGTCGCGTTATTACTCGGCCACAAGACTGACGGCCGACGGGCGTATTCGGCTTGATGGACAATGGCGGTCGGCAATTGGCACCGCCTGGCTGGACCGCGAATGGGGATCAAGCCAGCTTTCCGACGATCTGGCCGGTTGGGACTGGTTTGCCCTGCAGCTCGACGACGGTCGCGAGCTGATGGTCTATCGGCTGCGCCGGCACGATGGCAGTCCGTCGCCCTACTCCGCCGGCGTGGTGGTAGCAAAAGACGGCAACCCCACCCACCTTAACGTGGACGACTTCACCACATCAGAGCGGCGCTGGTGGCGCGATCATGAGGGCCATCGCTGGCCGGTCGAATGGCAGATCAGCGTGCCGGAAGCTGAACTGAAGTTACGGGTCGAACCATTGTTCGACCAACAGCGCTGGGACGGCTCGATAATCTACTGGGAAGGCGCCCTGCGTGTGCTCGACGCCGGGTCAGGCAAACCGCTGGGGCGCGGTTACCTGGAGCTGAGCGGGTATGCGGACTGACGGTTTCAGGGGTCTGAGGGCTGTGCGTCAGTGCGTCAGTAGGCCGTGCAGATCGCCAGCCGACGCACCGACGCACCGACTTCCGCCTCACCGCCCTACGAAAACCTGCCCATCCCGCATGACAAAACGCACATCCATCAGTACCGATACGTCTTCAAGCGGATCGCCTTCGACCGCAATCAGATCCGCCGCAAAGCCTTCGCGCAACTGCCCCAGGCGCCCGGACTCGCCGAGCAACTCGGCGGCGCTGATCGTGGCCGAGCGCAGGGCGTCAGCCGGGCTCATGCCGGCCTCGACCATGAACTGAAACTCGCGAGCATTGTCGCCATGCGGGCACACGCCGCAATCGGTACCGAAAGCGATTTTCACACCGGCGGCATGGGCACGCTCGAAAGTCCCTTGGATGACCGGACCGATCTCGCGTGCCTTGTCCGCCACCACTGGCGGGAAGTAGCCCTCGATTTCGGCCTTTTCGGCGACGAACTTGCCAGCCGATATGGTCGGCACATACCAGGTGCCGCGCTCGATCATCAAGTTCATGATGTCGTCGTCCATGTAGGTACCATGCTCGATCGAATGCACACCGGCACGCACCGCCCGGCGCATGCCGTCTGCACCATGAGCATGCGCGGCCACATGCATGCCGTAATCGGCAGCCGTCTGAATGATAGCTTCGAGCTCATCATCGAAAAACTGGGCGTTGTCACCGCTGCGCGCCACGCTCAACACACCGCCGGTGGCCGTAATCTTGATCAGGTCGGCGCCGTCCTTGTAGCGCTGGCGTACGGCCTTGCGTGCCTCGGCAACGCCATTGATCACGCCGTCACGCGGACCCGGATCGCCCATCAGGTCGGCACGCCAGGCATTGGTCGGATCGGCATGACCTCCAGTGGTGGCCAGCGATTTGGCTGCCGTAAAGATCCGTGGTCCCGGCACCAGATCCCCTTCGATTGCATCGCGAAGCGCAATCGTCGCATTGAATGAATCACCCAGATCGCGCACGGTAGTGAAGCCGGACTCAAGGGTTACGCGGGCAAACCCGGCGCCGCGCAGGGCAAGATCCGCCTCATTCATGGTAAAGCGATGAACGTAAGCCTGCGGGCTGTACTCGGAGGTCAGATGCGTGTGCATGTCCATCAGGCCCGGGAGACAGGTCAGTGCGCCAAGATCCGCGTGATCAACCCCGTCGGGAACCGTTGGGTGCCCTGCAAGCAACTCGACAACAACACCCTCCTCGACTACCACCGTATGGGCGCCCAGCGTGCGGCCGTCTGCGACATCAACCACGCTTCCACACTGCACCCATACCGCCCCCTGGACCGTACCGGCCAGACCTAAACCCAGCAGCATGCAAGTCACGGCGCGCATTCCTGTCATCATCTTCATCCATTCACTCCTAATGTCAAAATCGTTTTTAGTCCGAACATCAACCATGCAACAGTATTCTTCCGCCTCACGCCTCACCCGTCACCCGTCACCCGTCAAGCCAATAGCCCGGCCAGCAACATCGTACTCATCACCACCAGCCAGAGGACGAGAACACGCCAGACCATCCGATGCCCGGCAAGCAGGCCGTCATCGAAACTCGCACCGACCGGCACAATCGCGTGGGCGATGCGATCGAGCTGGATCGGGGTGATCAACCAGGCCGGAGCTTCAGCGCGCAACTCCTGCCATGCCCTCCAGACCCGATC
>SKNJ01000030.1 GCA_007120575.1 Thioalkalivibrio sp. | reverse complement strand
TGTACAACCAGCCGCTGAGTGTCGGCGAGATCGACGGGTACCCCGTCTTCCTTCCGCGCGGCGGGACCACCCCGGAGCCCTGACACGATGGAATTTTTCCGCCGGATCGCTGCACGCGCGACGCCCGAGGTATTGCGGCAAGTGCTGGTCGTACCCGCCCTGCCGCGTTATTGCGACGTGATCGATACCCTGGTCGCCGAGGACGGCCCCGACGCCGGCACCGTGTACTGCCTCTGGGGAGAGTTCCGCGTGAACCGCGAATGCATCAACGGCGGCGTCCGATTCACCCTGCCCGATTGCCCGAATGGCCTGGCCTGGACCTTGACCACCGGGCACCCCCCGAACCCGGACGACGTTGTGCTGCACCTGACCATCAACCGCCGCGAACATGAGCCCGACTTCGTCGAAAGCCTGGAGGCCTTCGCCGACGCATGGACCCTGCCGGACCCGGACTGATCCGTCCCCGTTCGGGGTCCTGGCAGCGGCCGCGAGCGGGGCATGCCGCGCCCCATGCAATTTTCTTTCGTTTCCATGGTCGGTAAAGTGCACGCCTGACGCGAAGGAGACCGCCATGACGCCCACCCCCCCCGACAGCGTACGCTCGGCCCACCCCACCCAGGACGGGGCCGGGGTCAAGATTCGCCGCATCCACGATTTCCGTGGCGGGCTGGACCCGTTCCTGATGCTGGACGAACTGAAGGCGAGCGCGCGCGAGGACTATATCGGGGGATTTCCGTCCCATCCGCACCGCGGATTCGAGACCCTCACCTACCTGGTACACGGTGGCCTGACCCATGAAGATTCAATGGGGAATCAGGGCCGGGTCGAGGCCGGCGAGGCGCAGTGGATGAGCGCGGGGCGCGGGGTAATCCACTCCGAAATGCCTCTGCTGGACAGCGATGGCCTGCATGGATTTCAGCTGTGGGTCAACCTGCCCGCGCAGCGCAAGCTCGACCCGCCACGCTATCGCGACATCCGCGCCGATGCGATGCGCCACCTCCCGGAAGACGACGACTCGCTGCGTTTCAAGGCCATCGCGGGCTCCTGGCAGACCAGTGCCGGCGACACCGAAGGCCCACTGGAGCAACTCGGGGAAGGCGCAGCGATGGCCGACCTGGCCCTGCCCGCGGGTTATCGCCTGTCGCTGGCGATCGCCCTGACCGATCGCGTCCTGGCGTACGTCTACGAGGGTGAGCTGAACGGCCTGGAAGCCGGGCAGATGGGCGTATGGCACGGCCAGACCCAGGTGCACCTGATTGCGCAGCAGGATGCCCGGGTGTTGCTGTTCAAGGGCCGCCCGCTGGAGGAACCCATCGCCCACTATGGCCCATTCGTGATGAACACCAGCGAGGAAATCGAGCAGGCGATCAGCGACTATCAGGCCGGCCGCCTGGCCGCCGAGCCCGCCAGCACCACCTGACGCCCCCGGGCTCCATCCGGGGCTCGAAGACACGCTCGATCCGCCCCTTGCCAGCCCATTCGGCGCGACCCCACATCCCGGCTGCGATCGGAGGCCGTCCGGTTATCCGCCCGGCACGACGAGTTCGATGGTATTGCCGTCGGGATCGCGCAGAAAGACCGCCGCCCGCCCCGAACGGCTGTAATCGACCGTGAATCCTGCCCCCTCCAGGCGCGCCCGCAGCCGCTCAAGGTCGCCCACCCTCAGCGCGAGGTGGCGGTCGCGGCCCCCACACACCCCGCGCGCGGCCGGATCCGGATTGGGCACCGCGAGCAGATGCAGCGCCTGCCCCTGGCCCAGGTCATACCACAGCCCCGGAAAACCAAGCTCCGGGCGCTCCAGCGGCGTCAGCTCCAGCAGTTCCTGGTAGAACCGTGCGGCGCGCGCCAGGTCTGACACGACCAGGCTGACGTGGTCGATCCCGAGTACGCCCCCGCTCATACCCGCAGCATGCCGGACAGGGGCTCCAGCAATACCACCGCCTGCGCAGCAATACCCTCCTCGCGACCGACGAAGCCCAGGCGCTCAGTGGTGGTGGCCTTGATGTTCACCGCGCCCGGCGCGACCCCGAGGTCATGCACGAGATGTTCGCGCATCGACGGGATATGCGGCCCCAGCTTAGGGGCCTGCGCGATCACGGTGGTGTCGACATTGACCGGCCGCCAGCCGGCATCCCCGACCCGACGCAGGGTCTCGCGCAGCAGCTCACGACTGTCCGCGTCGCGAAAGGCCGCTTCGGAATCCGGAAAATGCCCCCCGATGTCACCGAGCGCGGCCGCACCAAGCAGGGCATCGCACAGGGCATGCAACAGCACATCCCCATCGGAATGCGCCACCAGCCCCCGGTCGAACGCGATCCGAACGCCCCCCAGCACCAGGTGATCCCCCGGCCCGAAGGCGTGCACATCAAACCCTTGCCCCACGCGAAAGCCGCTCATCCTCGAAAGCCCTCCTGCAATCGCCCCTGACGCATCAGGTAGAGGCGCGCCAGTTCCAGATCCTCCTGGCGGGTCACCTTGATGTTGACGGCGGAGCCCTCGACCAGCCGCGGGCGCTCCCCGAAGAACTCGATCGCGCTGGCCTCGTCGGTCACCGGATGGCCGGCGGCACGGGCCGCCGCATTCGCCTCGCGCAACACCCCGAGCCGGAACATCTGCGGGGTCAGGGCCCGCCATACCCGTGCCCGGTCCAGCGTCCTCTCCACCGCGGCGCCGCCGTCGCTCCACTTGATGGTATCGGTACTGGGGGCCGCGAGCAGCCCCCCCACCGGATCATTGCCCAGATCACCCAGCAGGCGATCGAGATCCGCGATCGGCAGGCAGGGACGCGCCGCGTCGTGCACCAGCACCCAATCGTCGGGAGTTGCGCGCTCCGCGAGGAAATCGAGGCCATTCTGCACCGAGTCGGCGCGTTCCGCCCCCCCGACGACCCGGAACAACCGGCCACCGGCGAACGGCAGGTCCAGCGCGTCGGGATCGACCTCGGGGCCAAGTACCAGCACGACCCCCCGAATGCGCGGGTGTTCCAGAAAAATCGACAGGGTATGCGACAGGATACTGTGCGATCCCAGGGTCAGAAACTGCTTGGGCTGGTCGGCGCCCATCCGCCGACCGATGCCAGCCGCCGGGATCAGCGCCCAGAACTGCGGATCGGCGTGTTGCTCACGGGGGTCAGCCATCAAACGCCTCTTCCGGAACACTCAGCCCGTCGCCGGCAGCCGGTTCCCGTGTATCGTGATCGTCCGCCGTCCCGGCTCCGGAATCGTCCCCGGCCGCCGGCAGGCGCTCCGGCTCCGGCGCACGCTCCGGCGAGCCTCCAATGATGAAAAAGAAGGTCTCGTCCTCGCGGATCATGCCCAGGTCGCGTCGGGCGCGTTCCTCCACCGCGTCGGTGCCGGTACGCAGATCCCGCACCTCCGCCTCCAGCGCCCGGTTGCGCTGGCGTAGCACGGCATTCTCCCGTTCCTGGACCTCCACCTGCTCGCGCAGCTCGCGCACGTCGCTCCAGCTTCCCTCGCCGAACCACAACGGCCATTGGAGCAGGATCAGCACCACGCCCAGGATCACGATCACCGCACGCATTCGAGTATTCCCGGAACATGACCAGCGCCCAGGGTACGGCGCGCTTGCTCCCCCAGGACCGACTCCACCACCAATCGCCCGCGCCCACGCATGGTCCGCATTCTACGGGCCCGTGGCCGCGAGACCCAGATGGAGACGTCCTGGTGGGAGCCCCAGCACCCATCTAGCGCCGGATGCTGAAGGCGCCCATGCCCGGGTAGCGTGCCCGGGCGCCCAGGTGTTCCTCGATCCGGATCAGCTGGTTGTACTTCGCCACCCGGTCGGACCGCGACAGGGACCCGGTCTTGATCTGGCCCGCCCCGGTGGCCACCGCCAGGTCGGCGATCGTAACGTCCTCGGTTTCGCCCGAACGATGCGAAATCACCGCCGTATAGCCCGCGCGGCGCGCCAGATCGATGGCTTCCAGGGTCTCGGTCACGGTGCCGATCTGGTTCAGCTTGATCAGGATGGAATTGGCCACACCCCGGTCAAT
>SKNJ01000341.1 GCA_007120575.1 Thioalkalivibrio sp. | reverse complement strand
TCCTCCAGATTCGCAGTTACCCGCGACACCCTTGCCGTTCGGCTAACTCTTCCCCTTGCCGGGCGAGTAGAGGACTTTCACCTCCAAGTGAGTGCGCCCTGCCGGGCGCACCACAAAAAAGCCCGGCCTGGGCCGGGCTCTTCGGAAGATGGCGCGCCCGGAAGGATCGCTACGGCGCTGCGCGCCTTGCCCTTCCGGGTGTCGGCCGCAGGCCGACACATACCTCGCTTCGCTCGGGATCGAACCGGATCATTGGGTCGGAGGTTCGAATCCTTTGTGCTGGCCGGACACGAAAGAGGGCACCCGATCCCGAGTGCCCTCTTTCAGAGATATGGCGCGCCCGGAAGGATTCGAACCTCCGACCACCTGGTTCGTAGCCAGGTACTCTATCCAGCTGAGCTACGGGCGCGTTGTTGAGGCGCGAATTATGGCGATCCGCGGACATTCTTGCAAGCCACCGGGCGCGGCTTTTCGCGCCTCGATGTTCTCCGCCTGCATCAACCCTTGCGCGGCACCGGGTGATACGGCTGGCTGCGCGTGCGGTCGTGTTCGTGCATGCGATAGTGCACGAAGTCGTTAACCGCGTGAAAGTGCATGAAGGGGTTGCCCGCGTCCTCTTCGGCCAGGGTGGATTCCGGCTTTTCGGCATAGTTGTGTCCGGGGTGAATGCAGGTATGCCCGGGCAGGCCCTCGCGCAGGCCGTTGAGGGTGTGAAACATCTGCTCGGGATCGCCACCGGCGAGGTCGCAGCGCCCGCACCCGAACACGAACAGGGTATCGCCCGTGATCAGGTCGTCGCCCGCCGGCATATGGAAGCAGGCGGAGCCCGGGGTGTGGCCGGGGGTGTGCAGGAAACGGATCTCGGTATCGCCCAGCATCAGGTGATCGCCGCCATGATGGAGCTCGGGCCGCTCCAGCTCCCGCCCCCAGAACTCCGCCTCCGGCTTCAGCAGGTGCAGGCGCGCGTTCGGGGCATGCTCCAGGATCGCCTCGATCCCGTTGATGTGGTCATGGTGGCTGTGCGTGAGCAGGATGTCGGAGATGGTGACGCCGCGTTCCTCGGCCTGGCGAATCATCGCCTCCGGTTCCCAGGCGGGGTCTACGACCGCGGCGCGGCGCGAACCGCGATCCTCGATCAGATAGACAAAGTTTTCCATCGGCCCGAGTTCCTGGCTGTGGATGCGGTAGGGCAAATCGGTACGTTCCATCGGGTCGTCTCCGTGCTTCGTTTGCGGTTTTAGTACGATGCAGGTCCTGCCGAGTTTCACCCATCCTGTGGATATGACCGAGATCATGCAAAATTCCGGACCTGCCCGCCCTGCTGCCGAGAGCCTGGATGCAGAGGCGGACTGGGAAGCCCGCTACCAGGCCGGTTCCACCCGCTGGGACCGTGGCGAACCCAGCCCCTCCCTGGAACGCTGGTTGGAGACCACCGAACTGCCCCCTGGTGCCCGGATCGTCGTCCCCGGCTGCGGGTTCGGCCACGAGGTGCCGGCACTGGCGGCCCGCGGTTACCGGGTGACCGGCCTCGATGTGGCCCCGACCCCTGTGCAGCACCTGCGGGAGACGTTGCGCGCGGCCGGGCTGCAGGCCGAGGTGGTGCAGGCCGACATGCTGGACTGGCAGCCGGAAACCCCGGTGGACGGCATCTACGAACAGACCTCGCTGTGCGCCCTGCCGCCGGAGCAGTGGGCCACGTATGCCGAGCAACTGCACCGCTGGCTGCGCCCCGGGGGCGAACTGTTCGCCTGCTTCATGCAGACCGGACGCGAAGGCGGTCCGCCGTTCCACTGCGACCTGCCGGACATGCAGGCGCTGTTCCCCGAGCAGCGCTGGATCTGGAAAGACGACGCCGGGCGCACCGACCACACCAATGGCAAGTTCGAACGTCTGTACAGGCTGATCCGCCGCTGAGGGAAGCGACCCGCATGCTGCACAAGGCACCCGACCACCTTCCGGAGACGCGCGCCCTGCTGCTGGATCTCTCGGGGGTATTGTATGTCGGCAACGCCCCCCTCCCGGGTGCGGTCGAGGCGCTGCGGCGAGCCCGGGAGGCCGGGGTTCCGGTTCGCCTGGTCACCAACACTACCCGCGAGCCACGCGTGGCGATCGTTGACAAGCTTGCGCGCCTCGGCTTCGGGGTGGACCCGGGCGAACTCACCACCGCGCCCAGCGCCATCCGGGCACGCCTGGAGGCCGAGGCCCGCCATCCCCTGCTGCTGGTCCACCCCGATCTGGAGCCGGAGTTTGCCGGGCTTGCGAGCGATGAACCCGATGTGGTGGTAATGGGTGACATGGGCCGTGCCTTCGACTATGCGGTGCTGAACCGCGCATTTCGGGTGCTGATGGAAGGTGCCCCGCTGTGGGTGATGGGGACCAATCGGTATTTCCGCGAACCCGACGGGCTGTCGCTGGACATCGGCCCCTTCGTGCGCGCCCTGGAATACGCCGCCGATATCCGCGCCGAGAACTTCGGCAAACCCGATCCCCGGCTGTTTCACGCCGCCGTGGCCGACCTCGATCTGCCCCCCGACCAGGTCTTGATGGTCGGCGATGACGTCGCGGGCGACGTCGACGGGGCGCGCGCCGCCGGCCTGGGTGCCTGTCTGGTCCGTAGCGGCAAGTACCGCAAGGGCGACGAACAGCGCGCCGAACACCCGGGGTCTGGGCTCGCGGACTCACTCGCCGATATCATCGACGCCCTGCTCGACAAGCGTGGCGGGAACCACTCCGGTTCGGGTTAGCCGAACCTCCGTTCGGCTCCCGACAGACCATCGCGCAGGAGCAATGGGATCTGCCACGGCGGGCGGACCAGCACTGGCGCCCTGCATGCTATAAGGAACCTGAAACCGGGCCGCGCGTACCCAGCCAGAGGGAAACCCCACTGGCACGGGTCCGACCCACCTTCGGGAGGAGAATCGCCGTGAAAACCGCCGACAAGGATTTGTTTGCTCCGGTGCAAATCGGACCGCACACCCTGCAGAACCGGATCGTGATGGCGCCGCTGACCCGCAGCCGGGCACCGAACAACATCCCGAACGCCCTGATGGCCGAATACTATGGCCAGCGCTCCTCCGCCGGCCTGATCGTCACCGAGGGCACCAGTCCGTCGCCCAACGGCCTCGGCTACCCGCGCATTCCGGGGATCTTTTCCGCGGCCCAGATCGAGGGCTGGAAGGCCGTCACCGAGGCCGCACACGCCGGCGGGGCCAGGATCTTCGTCCAGCTCATGCATACCGGCCGCATTGCACACCCGCTCAACCTGCCGCCCGGGGCACGCGTCGTCGCGCCCTCGCCGATCGCCGCCGCCGGGGAGATGTACACCGATGCCGAGGGCCCGCGGCCGCACCCCGAACCGGAGACGATGAGCCTCGCGAACATTGCCGCGGCCCGCGAGGAATTCGTGCAGGCCGCACGCAATGCGCGCACCGCCGGCTTCGACGGGGTGGAACTGCACGCGGCCAACGGCTATCTGCTCGAACAATTCATCCGTCCGACCTCCAATCAGCGCACGGATGCCTACGGCGGCCCGATCGAGAACCGCGCGCGCTTCGTCCTCGAGGTCGCCGGCGGGGCCGCAGATGCCATCGGCCGGGACCGGGTCGGGATCCGCCTGTCGCCGTATGGCGTGTTCAACGACATGCCCCATTACGCCCCCGAGGACATGGACGCCGATTACCGCTATCTGGCCGAACAGCTGGGTGCGACAGGGCTCCTGTACCTGCATCTGGTGGACCATGCAGCGATGGGCGCGCCCGAGGTGCCCGAGGCCATCAAGGCGGACATGCGCGAGGCGTTCGGCGGGACAATCATCCTGTCGGGCGGATACGACCCGCAGCGTGCACAGGCCGACCTGAATGCCGGCAAGGGCGACCTGATCGCCGTCGGACGCGACTTCCTCGCGAATCCGGACCTGCCCCGTCGCTGGCAGCAAGGCGCCGCGCTCAACCCGCCTGACTATGACCGCTTCTACACCCCCGGCGCCGAGGGCTACACGGACTACCCCGGCCTGGAATGAGCGGACACC
>SKNJ01000160.1 GCA_007120575.1 Thioalkalivibrio sp. | reverse complement strand
GTCGCCGGTGGCGTGCTGGCCGGACTGCTGGGCGCCGCGCTGTTCACGCCACTGGCCATGACCTCCGCCCTGGCGTTTGCCCTGGCCGCCCTGCTGGTGGGCGGGGCACTCGCCTGGGCCGGACTCTCGCCACTATGTCGCGCCGTCGCGCACGCCCGCCGCATCGGCAACAACCCGTTGAGCCAGTATCTCTACACCGGGCGTACCGACGAAGCCGGGGAGATCCTGTTCGCCCTGCAAATGCTGGAGGCCGAGGCCAGCGCGGTGGTAGGCCGCATGGGCGACGCCGCCAGCAAGCTGTCGCGCCACGCCGACGAGCTGGTCGACGCGGTGCGCCACAGCAGCGAGGCCTGCCAGTTGCAGAAACGGGAGACCGACCAGGTCGCGGGGGCGACCGGCGAGATGGTTTCCAGCGTGCGCGAGGTCGCCGAGAGCGCCCAGCTCACGGCGGATTCCGCGGACCAGGCCGACGCGCAGGCGCGTTCCGGCAAGGACGTGGTACAACAGAGCACCCGCGCGATCGAGCAACTGGCCGGAGAGATCGAACAGGCCAGTCAGGTGATCCGCGAACTGGAGGGACACAGCGGCGAGATCAGCACCATCCTGGATGTGATCCGCGGGATCGCCGAACAGACCAACCTGCTGGCCCTGAATGCCGCGATCGAGGCAGCGCGCGCCGGGGAGCAGGGGCGCGGCTTCGCGGTGGTGGCCGACGAGGTCCGCACCCTCGCCAGCCGCACCCAGCAGTCGACCGAAGAGATTCAGGATATGATCCAGAAACTGCAAAGCGGATCGGAGGCGGCCGTGCGCGCCATGCAGCAGAGTCAGACCCGGGTGGAAACCAGCGTGGAGCAGGCCCGCCAGGCAGCCGAGGCGCTGGAGAACATCACCCGGGGTGTGGCGGAGATCCGTGATATGAGCGGACGCATCGCTGCCGCAGTGGAACAGCAAAGCGCGGCGGGCGAGGAAATCGGCCGCAGCGTCGACTCGATCCGCGGCTCGACCGACGAGACCGCCACCTATGGCGACCAGAGCCAGCGGGCTGCGCGTTCGGTGGCGGAACTGGCGTCCAACCTGCAGGAACTGGCCGATCAATTCTGGTCACATCAGCGGGCCTGACAACCGAACCATGGCCCCACAAGCGGATCAGTGGTTGCGGCGCCACCTGCCCCTCGCGGCGGTGGCGCTGGCCCTGTTGCTGCTGTTCCCGATCCTGCTGTGGATGATCGGGGCGCCCCTGCCGGCGCTGATCCCGCCGGAGCACGTGACGGCGTTCCATACCGCGGTGGAGATCTTCGCGGTGATCGTGGCGGTCATGGTGTTCGCAGTCGGATATCACGTAATGGACCGTCGGCGGGTCGCCGCGTCCCTGATCCTGGCCTGCGGCTTCCTGGGCGTCGCCCTGCTGGATTTCCTGCACCTGATGACCTATCCGGCCATGCCGGATTTCCTCAACCCCAACTCCTCGCAGCAGACCCTGTATTTCTGGCTGGCGGCCCGGCTGTTCGCGGCGGTCGCGCTCCTGCTGTACGTCACCTTGCCCACCTTCATGCAACACCGGGGCCCTTCGCGCACGGCGTACCTCGCGGGCACCCTGGTCCTGGTGGCGGCACTCGCCTGGATCGGCCTGTGGCACGCCGACCGCCTGCCGGCCCTGTTCCGGATCGGCGAGGGCCTGACCCCGTTGAAGATCGCAGTGGAGGGCGTAGTGGTGGCCCTGCATGTCGCGACGCTGCTGGTGCTACTGGTCAAACGCGAACTCCTGGCCCGCCCCGGAATGCCACTGGTGGCCGGCGCGCTGGTGATCAGCGTGGCCAGCGAAGTCTTCTTCATGCTGTACGAAGACCTGAACGACGGCTTCTTTGTGCTCGGACATGTGTACAAGGTGCTCGCCTACCTGCTGATCTATCAGGGCATGTTCATGGCGAGCGTGCGCGCGCCGATGGAGAACCTGAAGGCGGCGCACAAGGCGATCGAGGCGCGCGAACAGCGCTATCAGCAACTGATCGAAACCGCGCCGGACGGCGTGCTGGTCACCGATACGCAGGGCCGGATCCAGATGGCCAATCGCAATATCGAGCGCCTGTTCGGCTATCCCCGCGAGCACCTGATTGGGCAGCCGGTAGAACTGCTGATCCCGGAGCGCTATCGCGAGCGCCATCGCCAGCAACGCGAAGGGCATCCCGAGCGAATCTCGGCACGCACCATGGGACAGGTCCCGCATCTGCGCGGCCGGCGTATCGACGGCTCCGAATTCCCGGTGGACATCAGCCTCAACGCATTCGAGGACCAGAACGGCCGACGCATCACCGCATTCGTGCGCGACACCACCGAACGCCACCGGCGCGAGGCGCGCATCCAGCACCAGGCCACCCACGACAGCCTGACCGGGCTTCCGAATCGCTGGCTGCTCCATGACCGCCTGGGCCAGGCGATCGCCAACGCGGATCGCAACGAGAGCCAACTTGCGGTGATGCTGCTCGACCTCGACAACTTCAAGATGGTCAACGACACTTTCGGGCATCACGAGGGTGACCAGTTGCTGAAGCAGGTGGCGCGGCGCCTGGACGAGGCCCTGCACGGCGAAGTCACGCTGGGCCGCTTCGGTGGCGACGAATTCATGATCCTGGTCGAGGATCTCGAATCCACCCGCGACATCGGCCCGCTCGCGCAGCGTATCCTGGCGATCTTCGAGGGCCCGTTCCATACCGAGCTGGCACGCCAGATCAGCTCTACGGGCAGCCTCGGCATCGCCCTGTTCCCGCGTGACGCCACAGACGAGCGCACCCTCCTGCGCTATGCCGACATGGCGATGTACCAGGCCAAGAAATCCGGCCGCAACACCTTCGCGTTCTTCTCCGAGGAACTGGACCGCCAGGTACACGCGGAACAACGCCTGCAGGAACGCCTGAAACTGGCGCTGGAGCAGAACGAACTCGAACTCCATTATCAGCCCCAACTCGATATCCACAGCGACCGGGTGATCGGCGTCGAGGCGCTGTTGCGCTGGACCGACAGCGAACTGGGCGAAGTATCGCCCGCGCGTTTCATCCCCAGCGCCGAGGCCAACGGCCTGATGCTCCCGCTGGGTGACTGGGTCTTCGACACCGCCTGCCGGCAACTCGCGGCCTGGGTGGACGACGGTATCGAGATGCCACTCAGCGTCAACCTCTCGGCCCTGCAATTCCGGCAGACCGACCTGATCGACCGGCTACGGCGGGTGCTGGACACCACCGGGGCCGCGCCGCACCTGCTGGAACTGGAAATTACCGAGACCGCGGCAATGGCGGACGTCGATCTGGCCCGCCAGCAGCTCGCCGGACTGCGCCAGCTCGGTATCCGCGTGGCGCTGGACGATTTCGGGACCGGGTATTCGTCGCTGGCCTACCTGAAGGCCCTGCCAATCGACAAGCTGAAGATCGACCGCTCGTTCGTCCAGGACATCGGCGGCGAGGTGTCCAGCACCGCCGACGAGGAGATGATCCTGCGCGCCATTATCCATCTGGGCCGCAGCCTGCGCCTGCAACTGACGGCCGAAGGCGTCGAGACCCGGGAACAGCTCGCATTTCTGCGCGCCGCCGGCTGCGATGCTTACCAGGGCTGGCTGCACTCACAGGCGATGCCGGCCGCGGATCTCGCGCGCACGTTTAACGCGCCGCGCCCGACCACGAACCCGGCCGGCTGAGGGGGCCTCGCGAACAAGCACCCTCATCACGAGGAGCGAATCCCCCGTCATCGCGAGGAGCGCAGCGACGTGGCGATCTCCGGGGGCGCCCCGGCGTCAGCCAGACGACGCGGAGCCTGCATCCCTGCTTGACGCACGGGATTCCCTGACCTATGTACTGGGATTAATCCGCGCGCCCTCAACGTCGTTATCAGAATCGCCAAGCATCCCGGTCCTCGCCCGGGGCAGCGTTCCTACCACCGCACGGAGGCTCAGTGGCTGGATCAGAACACCCCAACACGGGACCCGCGGGGGACAATGCGGGGCCCCACCGCCTGACCCGCTCCACCCTGGTGATCGCGCTGGGGTTCACGGTCGTG
>SKNJ01000269.1 GCA_007120575.1 Thioalkalivibrio sp. | reverse complement strand
TCGGCATAGGTTTGCAGGTAACGGGCCTCGTACTCGGGCGTGCCCTCGTACAGATAGGGCCATTCCCGGAATACCTCGATCCGCAACCGCGCAACGGCATCCCGCACCGGATCGATGGCAGCCCCGCGAATCACTTCGAACTGCATGCGGCCCCCTTCGGCAGGTCGTTGTCTTCCGCCGTTTCGCCCACTCCGCGCAACAGCCGGCCCAGGATATCGGTGGCGCTGATCACGCGCGGTCGATCATCCCACAGCAGGATCACGTCGTCCCCGACCACGGTGTCCCCCATGCTCGCCGGTCGCACCCGGAAACGCGCCAGCAGGGATCCCAGTCGGCGGTTCCGGTCACGCACCACGACCGGCCGCGTGAAATGCCGGTAGGGATCGAAGCGGTGCGGGGCAAACAGCGCCTCGCGGGTAAAATCGGCGGCACGCAATACCCCGCGGGGCTCGCCCGCCGGATCGACCACCGGAACCCAGCTCTTGCCGGTGCGATTGACGCTGGCCAGGAATGGATCCTCGACCGACGGCCGGATCTCCGGGAACAGCGGACGTTCGCCGTCGAATTTCAGGGTAATGATGCTGGCCGGGTCGACCGGTTCGCCCTCGTCGCGCAGCGGGATGTCATCCAGCTCCAGGAAGTTGCGCGCACCCTGCCCCTCGGCGCGTGTAATCTCGCTCTCGCTCGCCTCCATGTGCAGCTTCAGCAACTGGTGCAAGTCGCGCTCCGGGAAGTAGCGAACGGCCTCGCCTCCCAGCCAGCGATCCAGGACCCAGGCAGTCGGCCGCGCGATCGGATACAGCAGGAACTGGTAGATCCGCAGCACCGGATACAGCAGTCCGGCAACCCGCAGCGCGTGCCGGGAGAAATACGACTGCGGCAGGATCTCGGCGAACACCGTGATCAGCACCGTCGAGAACAGGAACGCTACCACCCCGCCCATCACCGAGCCGGAAAGCAGTGCCAGCAGCACATTCACGCCGACATTGCCCCACAGGATAGTGACCAGCGCGAAGTTCGCGTCGTCGCGCAGATGCAGCACGCGCCGCGCCCGCGGGTCGCCCTTGCGCGCCGCGACCTGCAACTCCAGCTTGCTGCGCGCAAACAATCCCAGGTTCAGGCCCGACAGGATCGCCGATTGCGACAGGCAGACCAGGATGCCGATCCAGGTAATCAGGGTCATGTTGCATGGCTCCGGGCAAGTCGGGGAAGCGGGCGCAACCTTCCGGTGTCTCCCCGGTAACCCCTGGATGGCACATACTCGAGCCTCGGGGGATCGATTCGGGCCTGCAACCATCTACACTGGTAGACGAGAGGGGATGATTCCAGGCCATGCCCGGGGCTTCCCCCGCCGGTGATGGCCCGCGAGGGCCCGTTTGTCATTCCCACATGGAGGATCTGCATGGACACTGTCTGGATTGTAGTCGCCGACGCCGCGCGCGCCCGTATCCTTAGCTGCGAAGGTCGTGCCTGCAAGGGTATGCACGACATTGAGGCACTCTCCCATAGCGAATCCCGTTCGCACAATCAGGACCTGGTCAGCGACCGACCCGGGCGTGGCTGGTCCAGCGCCAGCGGCGACGGGCGTCACGCCATGCAGGAGAGTACCGATCCGGCGACTAACGAACGTGACCGTTTTGCCCGTCAGCTGGCGGAACGACTGAAGGCCGCCCACCACGAGGGCACCTTCAAGCACCTGGTGATCGTCGCCGCACCGTCCTTCCTGGGCGCCCTGCGCGAGGTGCTGGACCACCACGTAGCCCAGACGGTCACCGCCGAAATCCCGAAGAACATCACCAAGGTGGACGACCCGTCGGCCCTGCGCAGCCATCTTCCCGACTTTCTTTACTGACCCGCCTGACCCGGCCCTGACCCAACGGCGGGGTGGGCCTCCGCCGCCCGTCCGGCACGCGCCGGACGGGCACGGTGCCGGTCCGCTCAATCGTCACGCAAGCCCAGGGATACCTCCGGCACCGCGTGCGGGACCAACCCGTGGTAGCGCACGTGCAACCCGTCCAGCGAATCCACCGCCAGCGGTGGCCCGAAACTCCCCAGGCTCAACAGGTCCCCCGCGCGCAGGCTCTCGCCACGCGCCTCCAGTTCTCCGATCAGCCACCGCACTGCATCCAGCGGATGCCCCAGGATCGCGGCACCCGGGTATTCCCCGAGCGCCCGCCCGCCCCCATCCCGGACCTCCACGCGCATCCCGCCCAGGCTTTCCAGCATCGCCTCCGTCACCGGTACCGGCGCGCCGAGCACCCCGCCGCGCGCCCCCACGTTGAACGCCGTAATGACCGGGCTGTTCAGTGGCTCGCCGGGTACTACCATCAGGTCCACCAGCTCGATGAACGGGATGACCGCATCCAGATGGCCGAGCACCTCGCGACGGCTGGTCGCGCGCATGATCGCCGCATCCGCCACCCGTACCACCAGATCCGCCTCGACCATCGGGCGCGCCCCGAATGCCCGGTTCAGTTCCGCCCCGTCGGGGTACAGCCGGTCCGCCGGCAGCACCCCGGCCACCGGCTGATCGGCTCCGAATCGCCGCTGGACCGCCTCGGAGGCCAGCCCCACCTTCCAGCCGGCACGCGGCCCCAGCACGTCATCCAGCGCGGCGACCATCGCCACCTGGATACAGCGGGCAGCAGGGAGGTCTTCCACCCCGGGGGCGGCAACCGGCTCGTGCTCGCGCCATGCCCGCGCCAGCGTCTCGCCCGCGGATACACTGGCTTCGGGACAGGGAGCGGCCACCGCAAGGGACACCGGCGAGAGGCTGAACAGGACCAGACCAAACAACACGAGAAGACGCATCTAATACTCCAGGCAACCATGGCGGGCCCCGCGAGCGGGGCAGCGCGGCCCAAGGGTACGCCAGGGAAACACCGGGCGGAACCGGCAGACGCCGGGCACCACACCCAAGGCCGGCGACCCGGCGAGGCGCGTTGACGGACATCACCCTCGCGCCTAGTATGCCGGGTCCCCCTTGCCCGGATAATCGCCCCAGCATGACCTACTGTGTCGCCATAGCTCTGGATGACGGACTGGTGTTCGCCTCCGACTCGCGCACCAACGCGGGCGTCGATCAGGTCAGTACCTACAGCAAGATGCACACCTTCGAAGTCGAGGGACAGCGGGTTTTCGTGGTCCTGTCCGCTGGCAATCTCGCGACCACTCAGGCGGTCGTGCACCGGCTGCAGCGAGACATGGAAGACGGTGTCGAAGAGAGCCTGGCCAGCGTCGAACGCATGGCGGAGGCTGCCGACTATCTCGGACGAGTCAATCGCGAGGAGACCGAAAAGCACTCCGAGGCCTTGTCGAAGTCCGGCATGAAGGCCGAGGCCACGTTGATCATCGGCGGGCAGATTGGCGAGGACCCCCCGGCCATCTACATGGTCTACCCGCAGGGCAACTACATCACCACCTCGCAGCAGACCCGCTTCCTGCAAATCGGGGAAAGCAAGTACGGCAAGCCGATCCTGGACCGGATCATCGAGGCCGGCACCGCGCTGGGCGATGCCGCGCGCTGCGCGCTGGTCTCGATCGACTCGACCATCCGCTCCAACCTGACCGTGGGCCCGCCGATCGAAGTAATGGTCTACGCACGCGACACCCTGACCTTCGACCACTACCTGTGTCTGGAGGCCGACGACGAATACCTGCGCTCGCTGACTCAGGCCTGGGATGCCAATATCAAGAAGGCGTTCACCGACCTCCCGCGTTTCGACTGGGAATCCGCGCATGGCCGCAAGCGCCGCGGCACCCGCGTCAGCCGCGGCTCTGCCAGGACCGCCCCGGGCAAAACCGCCCCCGGCAAGACGAAAAAGCCCCGGCGCTAGCCCGGATGTTTCATGAATTCGCGTGATGATCGCGCAGGATATGGGCCGCACAGGGGATTTTCCGAGGGAGTGCCGTATGGGGCGATACGGCCGACTGAGGAAAATTCCCTGTGCGGCCAAGAGACCAGCGAGGGCGCGTGCAATTCATGAAATATCCGGGCTAGGAGCCTGTCGGATTTGGGCGATTATCGCGAGCGTGAGGCGGGAGAGTG
>SKNJ01000195.1 GCA_007120575.1 Thioalkalivibrio sp. | reverse complement strand
TGGCCGCGGCGGTCTCCGCACTGGAGCAGGACCGGGTCCGGCGCCTGGTGCTGGTGCGACCGGCGGTCGAGGCCGGCGAGCGTCTGGGTTTCCTTCCCGGCGACCTTGCGCAGAAAATCGATCCCTACCTGCGGCCGATGTACGACGCCCTGTACGAACTGATGGGGTTCGACCAGACCGCGCGCCTGATGGAACGCCAAATCATTGAGGTCGTCCCGCTGGCCTACATGCGCGGGCGCACCCTGAACGAGGCCTTCATCATCCTCGACGAGGCGCAGAACACCACCGTCGAGCAGATGAAGATGTTCCTGACCCGGATCGGCTTCGGTTCCACCGCCGTGGTCAATGGCGACGTGACCCAGGTTGACCTGCCGCGCGGCCAGAAGTCCGGGCTCAATCACGCGATCCGCATTCTCGACGGGGTGCAGGGTGTCAGCATTACCCGTTTCAAGGCCGAAGACGTGGTGCGCCACCCGCTGGTGCAGCGCATCGTCGAGGCCTACGAATCCGAAGGGCAGGAGACCGCCTCCGGAGACGAACGTGACGCTTGACGTGGCGGTGCAGTATGCGGTGCCGCGTCGCGGCGTGCCGGCCGCAACCGCTTTGCACCGTGCGGCCCGTGCGGCCTGGCGTGGCGCTGGCGCGGCCGCCGTGACCCTGCGCCTGGTGGATGCCGATGAGGGCCGCGCCCTGAACGCCGAGTTTCGCGGCCGGGATGATCCCACCAACGTGTTGTCATTCCCCGCGCCGCCGCTTCCGCCGGGGCTTCCGGATGCGGTGCCTGTCTACCTCGGGGACCTGGTGCTGTGTGTCCCGGTGCTCGAACGCGAGGCCGGCGAACAGGGCAAGCCCCGCGCCGCGCATTACGCCCATATGGTGGTCCACGGCATGCTTCATCTGCAGGGCATGGACCACCAGGACGCGGCCGAGGCGGCCGCGATGGAGGCGATTGAGTCCACGATCCTGGCCGGGTTAGGCTATTCCGACCCCTATCACGAGGCCGTGTCATCGGCCCGTCACGCGCACCGCCCGCATGCCTGACCCTGTCCCCGACGATCAACCTCTCTGGCGGCGCTGGCTGGCGCATGCGAAGGCGCGCCTGTGGCCGCGCCGCGAGCCCGCCACGCGCCACGAACTGATCGAGACCCTGCGCGGCGCGCACGGCCGTGAACTGGTCGACCCCGAGGCGCTGACCATGCTCGAGGGCGTACTCAACGTCGCCGACATGCAGGTGCGCGACATCATGGTCCCGCGGGCGCAGATGGAAGTGGTGCGTCGCGAGGCCCCGTTGTCGGAGTTTCTGCCGGATGTGGTGGCGTCCGCGCACTCGCGTCTGCCCGTGGTCGGCGACAACCGGGACGAGGTGGTCGGGATCCTGCTGGCCAAGGACCTCCTGCGCTTCTTCGGCGATCCGGAGGAGTCCGGCTTTGATATGCAGGAGATCCTGCGCCCGGCGGTGTTCGTGCCCGAGAGCAAGCGCCTGAACGTCCTGCTGAAGGAGTTCCGCCTGAGCCGCAATCACATGGCGATCGTGGTCGACGAGTACGGGGGCGTGGCGGGCCTGGTGACCATCGAGGACGTGCTGGAACAGATCGTTGGCGAGATCGAGGACGAGCACGATGTCGAGGATTACCTGACCCAGATCATGCAGCACCCCGGCGGACGCTACACCATCAAGGCGCTGACCCCGATGGAGGAGTTCAACGCCTACTTTCAGACCGCCTACAGCGAAGACGACTTCGACACCATCGGCGGCATGGTGCTGTCGCGTTTCGGCCACGTGCCGCACCGCGGCGAGACCATTGCCATCGACGGCATGCAGTTCCGCGTGCTGCGCGCCGACAACCGCCGTCTGCACCTGCTGGAAATGCGCCGACCGGAAGAACCGCCACCCGACTCCCGGACACCGGCCGATGCCTTCGGCGTCGCGGACGGTGCGCCGTCCGACCGGACGTAACCACGCGCTACAAGGGAGCCCGAACATGCTGCAGCACTTGCCCCGGTGGGCCGTGGCGGGACTCGCACTGGGTGCTGGTGGCGCGGGAGCGCTGGCGTTTGCCCCGGTCGCGCTCTTCCCTCTGGCACCCCTGGCCCTGGCGGGCTGGTTTGCGTTGCTGCTGGATGCGACCCCGCGGCGTGCCGCGCTGACCGGTTATCTGTTCGGCCTCGGCTTTTTCGGGGTGGGGACCACCTGGATCTTCAACAGCCTGCTGGTGTTTGGCCAGGCCCCGTTGCTGGTGGCCTCGGCGCTTACGGTGCTGTTTGTGCTGGCGCTGGCCGTCTACCCGGCGCTGCTGGCGGGGCTCGCTGCCCGCTTCCTGCCGCTGGACCGTCCGGCTGGGCTGGTGGCGTTGGCCGGGGGCGTGGTGCTGATGGAGTTCGCGCGCTCCTGGCTGTTCTCCGGGTTTCCCTGGCTGCTGTTCGGGCATACCGTGCTCGATACCCCGCTGCAGGGCTGGTTGCCGCTGGCCGGCGAGCTGGGCGCGGGCCTGGTGGTCGCGCTGCTGGCGGTGGCCCTGGTAGGGATCGCGCGGCCCGGCTGGCGCGCGCGGGGCGTGTTGCTGGCCGCGGCACTGATGGCGGTGTCGCTGGCGCTCGTGCCATTGCGCTGGGTGCAGCCCCAGGGTGACCCGATCGCGGTCGCGATGATGCAGGGCAACATCCCGCAGGAACGCAAGTGGGCCGCGGACGGGATCGAGTACTCCTTTGACGTCTATGCAGCACTGACCGAGCCGCTCTCCGGCGTTGACCTGGTGGTCTGGCCCGAGACCGCCGTGCCGGCGTTCTACATCGAGGTCGCGGTCGGGCTGGAACGCCTGTCCGATCGCCTGGAGGACGAGGGGGCCGAGCTGGTGACCGGGATCTTCGCCTTCGACCACCCGCAACGGGCGATCTTCAACTCGGTGATGCATGTCCCCAGCGGTGCCGGCTATAACAAGCGCCAACTGGTGCCGTTCGGCGAATTCATTCCGTTGCGCGATCGCCTGGCCTGGCTGGACCGCCTGCTGGAGATCCCGATGTCCGATCTGACCCCGGGCGAGGGAGACGGGCGCATGCCGATGGCGGGAAGTATTGCCGGGGTCAGCATTTGCTACGAGTCGGCCTATGCGCGCCACATCCGCGCGGCCCTGCCGGAGGCCGGGTTCCTGATCAACGTCTCCAACGACGCCTGGTTTGGTGACAGCCTGGCCCCGGCGCAGCACCTGCAGATCGCCCGCGTGCGTGCGGTCGAGACCGGGCGACCGATGGTGCGCGCCACCAATACCGGGATTTCGGCGCTGATCGATGCCCGCGGTGGCATCACGGCCCGCTCCGGTCTGTTTACGCGTGAGGTGGTGCGCGGCGAGATCCAGCCGCAAACCGGGCGCACCCCGGCGGTGGCGCTGGCCGAGGCCCCGGCATTGCTGGCCGCCGTGCTGCTACTGGGTTTCGGCGTCGTGAGCCGGCGCCGCCACCGTTTGCGGCACTGAGCCCGGTTATTCGCGCTGGGTGCCGCCCGGGCCGCGGCGGAAGGTGGTGTTGTGGCAGTTGGCGCAGGGCGGGATGTGGCCGACCCGGGTCATGTGCAGGGCATGCCCGCATTTCTTGCACAGCAGTTCGCCCGGGCCGGTGATCTCGCCGGTATGCCATTCGCCCATCACCTGCGCGCGCGCGGTCAGTTCGGTGATCTCGACCCGGGTGCGGTCGGCGATGCGTTCCAGTGCGCTGAGGATGCTGGCCTCGATCAGTCCGAGGTCGATGCGCAGCCAGCCGCGCCAGTCCTCGCTGCGGCTGTCCAGATAGGCCCCCAGGTCCTGCAGGTCGCGACGCAGGTAGTCCATCACCTCGTGGGCCTCTTCGCGGGTCAGGTCGCTGGCCTTCTGCACGCGGTCGCGGGCGGTCTCCAGCGACTCGGTAATCGCCTTGCTGGTCTTGTCCTCCAGCTTCTCCAGGTCTTCGGTGACCTCGTGCAGCATGCGCTGGTAGGCACTGCTCAGCCGATGCTCGCGTTCCTGGTCGTGTTCAGGGGCCGTATCCCTGGGATTGTCGCTCATGCGCTGTTCCTCGCTGATCG
>SKNJ01000020.1 GCA_007120575.1 Thioalkalivibrio sp. | reverse complement strand
TCGGTTATATCCCGCTGAATTGGGATTTCTATGCCGCGGTACCGGACCTACTGGTACCACTGATCTTCCTGCTGGGCGGCTGTTTCGTGTGCACTACGGTGAGCCTGACCTACAGTTCCATCGAGGACATCCGGCGCATGAGCCGGCTGGAGCAGGAATCCATTACCGACCCCCTCACCGGCCTGTTCAATCGCCGGCAGATGGCGCGCCGGCTCGAGGAAGAGATCCTGCGGGCGCGCCGCTATCACCACCCCTTGTCGCTGATCATGCTGGACATCGACCACTTCAAGCCGATCAACGACCGACTGGGCCACCTGACCGGAGACTACATCCTGCAGGTGATTGGACAGCGGATCAGCGGAGTACTGCGCCAGTCCGACCTGGCCGCCCGGTTCGGCGGGGAGGAATTCGTGGTCATCGCGCCGCACAACGACCTCCAGAGCGCACTGGCCCTGGCGGAAAAGCTGCGGGAAACGATTGCCGGAACCTCCATCATCCTGAAGGGCCAGGAGCACGCGCCGCCCTGCGCCCCGGACGAGTTGCGGATCACCGTAAGCGCCGGGGTCGCCAGCCTGAATCACGAGGCCGGGGCGCGGGACGATGGCGAAACCCTGCTCGCGCGGGCGGACGATGCGCTGTACCGCGCCAAGGCCGGCGGCCGCAACCGCTGCGACGCCAACACCGTGCCATCACCGCGCAGGGCCCCCGCCTGAACGCCTCCGCACCCCGAACAGGCGCCCCCTGACTGGCTCCACGACGGTGGTCGCGCGCGCTTGAGCGCTCGCCGTCACCATGGGATGATCGCGGGCGTCCCTTTCCCAGCGAGATTCCATGACCGCCCAGATCATCGACGGACGCGCCATCGCCCAGACTCACCGCGCGCGCATTGCCACCGAGATCGAGACCATGACTGCCCGCGACCTGCGCTCGCCGGGGCTGGCCGTGGTGCTGGTGGGTTCCGATCCGGCCTCCCAGGTGTATGTCCGCAACAAGCGCAAGGCCTGCGAGGAGGTCGGGATCGTCTCGCATTCCTACGATCTCCCCTCCGGGACACCGCAGACCGACCTGCTGGCGCTGATCGACCAGCTCAACGCCGATCGCAGTATCGATGGGATCCTGGTGCAGCTCCCGCTGCCTGAGCATATCGATCCGGAGACGGTGATCGAGCGCATTTCCCCGGCCAAGGACGTCGACGGCTTTCACCCCTACAACGTTGGCCGGCTCGTCGCGCGCATCCCGCGCCTGCGACCCTGTACGCCGTGGGGCGTGATCCAGTTGTTACGGCATATCGATGAGCCGTTCAAAGGCCGGACCGCCTGCGTGATCGGCGCCTCCAATATCGTCGGCCGACCGATGGCGCTGGAACTGCTGCTGGCCGGCGCCACGCCCACCGTGTGCCATCGTTTTACCCCCGACACCGCGGCCATCGCGCGCCAGGCCGACATCCTGGTGGCCGCAGCAGGCAAGCCGGGTCTGGTCAAGCCCGACTGGGTCAAACCCGGCGCGACGGTGATCGACATCGGGATCAATCGCCGCGAGGACGGCAGCCTGTGCGGTGACGTGGAATTCGACGGCGCCGCCGAGAAAGCGGACTGGATTACGCCCGTACCGGGCGGCGTTGGCCCGATGACCGTGGCAATGCTGATGGACAATACCCTCCGCGCCCGCGCCTTCGGCACCCACGAAATCGCCTGAGCCGTCGCCCGCGTCTCGCGGCGAGCGAGGTCATGGCTGCTCGGCGAGCTCCATTGCCTTGCGCAGGCGGGCGTCCACTCGCGCGCGGCCGAGGTAATCCCAGATACGCGGCAGCTCCGGGCCGTGGGTCTGTCCGGACAAGGCCGCGCGCAATGGCATGAACAGCTTGCGGCCCTTGCGCTCCGTGGCCTGACCCACCGCCTTGGCCAGCGACGGAAAATCCTCGGCCGTATCCAGCGCCGCCAGCGCGGCGCGAAAGAACTCCGCTCCCGCCGATCGCACCTCCTCGCGCGCCGCGTCTTCCAGCGGCATCGGGTCAGCGGAAAACGCTGCCACCCAGACCCGCGCATCTCCGGCGCGAACAATGTTGTCGCGCAGCAACGCCGTCAGCGCCGGACGCCGCGCCGGCTCGACCGGCTCCAGCACCCCGAACCGGTCCAGGTACGCCAGCAATTCCGCCTCGTCCAGTGCGCGCAGGGCCTCGGCCTGCCAGTGCTCGAGCTGCTGCGGGTCATGGCGCGCCGCGCTGTGACCGATACGCTCCGGATCAAACCCCGTGGCGAGGCCTTCCTCGTCGAGGAGTTCGTCCGACTCGTAGCGATGCCCGAGCCGCGCCAGATGATTCAGCACCGCCAGCGGCAGGTAGCCACCCTCACGCAGTTCCTCAACACTGGCCGAGCCGTTGCGCTTGGACAGCGGCGCACCGTCATCGCCCATCACTAGCGGCAGGTGATGATAGGCCGGTGCCGAAAGCCCCAGGGCCTCCAGCAGCAACAGTTGCCGCGGGGTGTTCGCGATGTGGTCCTCACCGCGCACCACATCCGTCACGCCCATCAGGGCATCATCAATGGCATTGGAGAAGAAGAACGCCGGTGTGCCATCGGAGCGGCGGATCACAAAGTCGCCGATCTCGTCGGTACGAAAACTGACCGGACCGCGCACCCCATCCTCGAAGCGGATCGTCCGCCCCAGCGGCACGCGAAAACGCAGGGTCGGCTGCCGACCCTCGGCCGCGCGGCGCTCGGCCTCCTCCGCGCTCAGGTGCGCACAGGTTCCGGGGTAGCGCGGTGGCTTGCCCTGTGCGCGCAGGCGCTTGCGCCCGCGCTCCAGCTCGGCCGGCGAACAGAAGCAGGGATAAGCCATTCCGGCCTCGGTCAGCTGGCGGTAGTAGCCGGCAAACAGATCGCCGCGTTCGGACTGCGCGTAGGGACCGGCGTCGCCACCGGCATCGAAGCCCTCGTCCCAGTCCAGCCCGAGCCAGCGCAAGTCGCGCAGCAGCGCCTGGACAAATTCCGGGCGCGAGCGCTCGGCATCGGTATCCTCGATACGCAGCAGGAATTGTCCGCCACGCGAACGCGCCAGCAGCGCGCTGAACAGTGCGGTACGCACATTGCCCAGATGCAGCAGACCAGTGGGGCTGGGCGCAAAGCGGGTCTTGATCGGCTTGACAGTCATCGCGCGCATGGTAGCGGAGCATCCGGATGGTCACCAGCGGATCCCCCGCGGCAAGCGCCGATGCTGGCAAGCCCCGGCGGCGCCGGGTACCATGGCGCGTCCATTTCCCGGAGGGTCAGACCCGTGCAGCATGTTCGTTTACGGCTCGCCAGTGCGCTGGCCACCCTTGTCCTTGCCTTACTGCTTTCAGGAGCCACCATGGCCGATACCCACCCGCAGGTCGCAATCGAAACCAACCACGGCCGCATCGTGCTGGAACTCAATGCCGAGGCCGCCCCGGAGACGGTCGCCAACTTCCTGTCCTACGTGGATGACGGCTTCTTCGACGGCACGATCTTTCACCGTGTGATCCCGGGCTTCATGGTCCAGGGTGGTGGTTTCGACAAGAACATGAACCAGAAGTCCGCCGGCGAGCCGATCCGCAACGAAGCGGACAATGGCCTGAAGAACGAAGTCGGTGCGATCTCCATGGCGCGCACCCAGGATCCACATTCGGCCACCGCGCAGTTCTTCATCAATGTGAACAACAACGATTTCCTCAACCACACCGCCCCGAATGCGCAAGGATGGGGCTATGCGGTGTTCGGCAAGGTCTCCGAGGGCATGGACGTGGTGCGCACCATCGAGGCCGTGCCAACCGGTCGCTCCGGGATGCACCAGGACGTGCCTCAGGAGCCCGTCGTGATGGAAAGCGTCAAGCGCATCGAGGACTAACCCCTCCGTGAGTACCCGCGCGCCGGCCCTGGTCATCTCCGACCTGCATCTGGATCGCGAACCCGGACCCCTGCTCGAGGCCACGCTCGCCTTCCTCAAAGGGCCGGCGCGCGCGGCCTCCTCTCTGTACATCCTCGGCGACCTGTTCGAGTACTGGGTCGGCGACGACGCCGGCTTTCCCGCTGCCGAACGGCTCGCC
>SKNJ01000132.1 GCA_007120575.1 Thioalkalivibrio sp. | reverse complement strand
GCCATCAGGCCGCCGAAGGTGCCGTGCAGCAGCCAGCCGAGATACGTGGCGAGCTGCTGCGCCTCCGGCCCCGGCAGGACCATCGCGTAGTTCAGCGCGTGCAGGAAGCGGTTCTCGGAGACCCAGCGACGCCGTTCCACCAGCTCCTCGTGCATCATCCCGATTTGCCCGGCGGCACCCCCGAACGAGATGAAGCCAAGCTTCAGCCAGTAGCGAAAGGCCTCGGACCGAGTGGGCGCGTCGGGACGTTGTGTCGCGGTGTGTTCGGGATCGGTCATCTGGGGTCGCGACCGAATTGTTGTTCGTAGGCCTGGCGAAGGTCGTGCAGCACCGGGGTCACGCGGGCCAGCAGGGCATCGTCGTCCGCGCACTGCTGCTTGGCCCCGGTCAGGATGCTCTCGAAGCCCGCGGCCTCGGCGACGGGGCGCCCGCCCACGTCCAGGAAATGCACCATCTCGGCCAGCCCGGCGAGCCCGCTGTCGCGCTCCAGGCCGAACGCCGCCAGCAGCACTTCGAAGGTGACGCGTTCGCCGACATGGGTGAACGCGGCGCCGTCAAAGTCGAATCCAAGGGCCTCGGCCGGGCAATCGGCCGGGGTTGCGAGCCAGACGAAGCGCGCGTCGGGGTCGATGAATTCGCGGATCAGCCAGGCACTGGCCACGCGGTCCACCCACATCGCCGCGCGCGTCGCCCACAGTCGGCCCCGGTAGTCCGTCGGCTCCAGCCGAGGCACGCCGGTGTCCGGTTCGGACGACGGCTCGTCGGGCGACAGTACGGCCTGGGCGGCGGTTTCCAGGCGGGCCAGCTGCGCCTCCAGCGGCGCGCGCCCGGGGCCCGGGAAGTAGTCGGTACGGCGCAACTGGTCGGCCTCGCGGTGGATCTGGCGCAGGCGTTTGAGCAGCTCGGACTCGCCCAGCCCGGGCAGCTGCCCCAGCAGGGTCTCGGCGTTTTTCTGCAACGCCCGGTATTCCGTGTCCCGGTCGAACAGGCTGTGGTAATGCGCCTGCTCCTCGGGATTCGCGGCCACCGGCAGGTGGTAGGCCTGGTTGCCCGCCGCGCGCGCCGACTCGGCCAGATCCAGCAGGGCGTCGCGCAGGTCCGAGCGGTTGGGCAGCAGGTAGACCCCATCGCGCAGGGTGGCTGCGCCAAGTGCCTTCAGCGCCCGCCATAGCCGGACCCGGGTCGAGTCCTGCCCGCCCTGAAAGGCGAGGATCAGCAGCTGCCATTCGGTGTCCCGAATATTCATGTTACATGTATATCATCAATGTAACGCTCGTTACAAAAAATTGGGGAGCAGACGCGCTGACTGCCATGCAGCCACTCTGCTACAGGTGAGCCGCAACGCCGTGCCCGCGCCCGTTTTTGATCAACAACGGGCGGCCGAGCGCCTGCAGTCAATGCCTTGCGGGGTGGGGGCAGTGTGTTTCCCTTGCGCCCCCGTGCCCCGTCCGGAGCGAGGACCAGGGCGGGCTTCCACCGACGCGGGGACACAAACGCCGCACTGACCGACATATCCGTCGGAATCCCCCGGCCTTAGATTGGGGATACCGGAAGGCGTTGCAGATGCCGTGACCCGGGACACGATACAGAGAGAGGAGAGATCCTTATGCGCAACAACCCACCGATCCGGGGCCTGGCCCTGATCCTGCCGCTGGCGTTCGCGCTGGGCGGGCCCGCCACCGCCGACGAGGTCACGCGAATCCACCTCGAACAGCACAACGGCTACTTTGCGGCACAGGAGACCCTGGCCGACCTGCAGGCCGGTGAATACGAATTCGTGGTGTCCAACGAGGCCGGGAAGGTCGCCGGATTCCAGATCCAGAACCACCGCACGCAGGAGACCCTGGCAATGTTCCCGTTGCAGCCGGGCGTGACTCGGTCGGCGCGGGTCACCATCAGCGAGGACGGGTTCCGCTACCGCTGCCCGATCAACCCCCCGCCGTGGTACGAACTCGACAACGTGAGCCCGGCCGGGGGCTGAATCCGGGCACGGAGACACATATCCGGACGGTGTCTCCGCCGGGCCGCCAAAGCCGGTGGCCCGGTTGGTCGGCAACCAGGAGAGGAGCGAACGATGGCCCTGCGACATACCTATTTCTCGGCGAACGGCCTCAACCCGATGCCCTGGCTGGACCGGCGCCTGAATCCGTATCGCCACGCCACCACCGTCAACCTGCGCGGCCAGCCGGTGCACGTGCAGTGGACCCGGCGGGCCCAGGCCGCCCTGGATCGGCGCACGGACCCGCTGTGTGTGGAGATGCAGCTGTATTTCTCCTGCGTGGTGAAGAAGCGCGTGCTATTTCACGAACCACCGGATCCGCATGTATACACCCGCGTGGTGGCGGCGCTGAGGCTGCGCGCCAGCGCCGTCGAGTCGGATGTCTGTTCCCCGGAGGATTTCGCCGCCGGCTATCCCGCGCGGCGCGAACTGGAAACCAAGGCAGCCTTGCGCATGGTACCGCGGAGCCTCTGGCTGGATTACTGCCACGGGGAGTGGGTTGGCGAGATGGGCTTCGACAGCCGGTAGTCCGCGGACGACGGGGCACGAGAAGTGGACGCTGGATCGTTCCGGCACCGGCTGGCGACGGCAATACGGGAGACACACCCGCATCGGACGAACATCCCGGGAGGACCGCATGCAGGAGTCCGGCTGGCTGCTCACGATCATGGAGTTCATGTCGCTTCTGTTCATCTTCGTGGTCGGCGCCTACGGGTGGCTGGAAACCCTGTGCCAGGAGATCCACCGGCGCGGGCCCGAGTCGGCACCCGATTTCGTGACGGTCGGCAGCGCCGATGGCGGGACCGGCGCCGCCCCCGGCGCACTGATAGACAGCATGGGCCTGCCGCTACGCGAATCGTTACCGCTGATTATCGATCTCCTTGAGAGCATTACGCGTTGCGCGAATGCATCCGGGTGATCGCTTCGGGCAAGCTGGTCACCCCGTCGGATATCGCGTGGGCCCTGTGCGTGGGGGCCGACTTCGCGGTTTCCGCGCGCGGCTTCATGTTCGCACTGGGATGCATCCAGGCGATGCAGTGCAACAAGGACACCTGCCCCACCGGCATCACCACGCACAATCCGCGACGGCAACAGGGGCTGGACCCGGCGAGCAAGGCCGAGCGTGTCGCGCACTATGTCCGCAACACTATCCACGAGGTCGAGATCATCGCGCACTCGTGTGGCGTCCACGAACCCCGCGGGCTGGAGCGCTTCCACGCCCGAGGGTGGCAAGCCATGGCCAGTCGGTGCCACTGGATGCCTTCTACCCCACCCTGACCGAAATCCGCCAGGGCCAGGATGTGCATCAGCCTGACGCAGCCCGGGCACCCTCCCAGTGAAGCCTGTCGGATTTGGGCATTTCCGGTCGGTTTGGCCCGGCGAGGCACTTCTTTGCTCGTGCAGAGAAGCGCCCAGGAAACACGCCCGACGCCCCCGACCCTGCTGCGCGGGCCGGGGGCGCGGAAGCGCGGTAGACGCCACCGACCGACCCCCGGATTCGGTCAGGGCCGCCAGCCGAATTCGTCGGCCTTCTGGCGGGCCAGCGCCGGGATGTCGGTTGCGACGAACTTCTCGTGCAGCACCTGCACCCCGATCATGTGGTTAATCACCGCGTCCAGCTGGACCTGGGTGGCCGCCGGGGTGTCCTCGGATTCGTGCAACTCGAATACCTGACGCACGCCCTCCGGATCCAGCAGACCGGCCTGCTCGACCTTCTCCGGCGCGAGGTGGCGATCCGCCAGGGCCTTCATCGCCGCCCACTTGACCGGGTCGGTATGCGCGGGCGGTGCCATGAACGCGAACTTCTCGCGCTCGTAGAGCACCTTCGGCAGCAGTCCCTTCATCGATTCGCGCAGCACGTACTTCTCGGTGGAACCCTTGATGCGCATGGTCGGCGGCAGGTGGGCGGCGAACTCGGCCAGGTGGTGATCGAGGAACGGCGGACGCGCCTCCATCGAGTTCGCCATGTCCATGCGGTCGCCGCCCCAGGTCAGGATCTGGCCCTCCAGCATGGTCTTGATCCAGACGTACTGGGCCTTGTCCAGCGGATGCCGACCTTCCAGCATGT
>SKNJ01000207.1 GCA_007120575.1 Thioalkalivibrio sp. | reverse complement strand
GTCGTACACACACACCGCCGCCTCCAGCCCATCGTCCGAATCCGAATCCTGTCCGTCCTGACGCAGACGACTGCGCACCAGCCGATCCATCTCGCGCAGGATCGCCGACGGTTCCATCAGGCGATGCTCGTGCAGGATCCGGTCCAGCGCCGAGGCCACCACCAGGGTAATGAAGGCCCCCGGCACCCCGTGCCCGGTGCAGTCCACAACCACCAGCACGCTGCGACCGTCAATCGCCTCCAGCCAGAAGTAGTCGCCACCAACCAGATGCAGAGGTTCCCAGTACACCTGCACCTCGTCCATGTGGCCATCCAGCGCCCGCTTGTCCGGCAGCATTGCGGTCTGGATGCGCCGGGCATACCGGATACTCTCCACCACCAGCCGGTTGCTGCGTTCAAGTTCGCGGTTCGCCTCGTCCACCCGTTCCAGGGCGCGCTCGGTCTCCGCCTTCTCGGCCTCCAGCTCGCGAGTCCGTGCAACGACCCGCTGCTCCAGGTCCTCGTTCAGGGCCTTCAACTCGCCGCGCGCGCCATCCCGGGCATCCAGCCCCTGCTGAAACGCCGTTAGCAGCCGGTGCAACGCCTGATCGAGCGCACCCAGTTCATCATTCGTGTGGTGCCCCATCTCCGGCCGCGGCCAGTCGCCGGGGTGATCCGGGTCGGTCCGCGCCACTGCCCGCGAGATCCGCAGCATCGGGTGCAGCATCAGGGCATAAAAGATCAGCACCACGACCAGCGACACGATCACCGCCTGCGCGACGCTGGTCAGCACACTGGCCCGCAGCCGGGTCACAAAGGCCGCAGCCAGCACGTGCGGGTCCGTCTCCACTACCAGTTGGCCAACCACCCCCTCGCGCCCGCGCGCATCCGGATGCTCCAACGGGCGGGTGTGAGACTCCAGATCATCGAACAACCAGTCGGCCAGCGCGGCCCCGCCGGCATCGCCCTCGCGTTCGGCTTCGGCCAGGGAACCGCCGAAATCGTCGAGGATCTCGACCCGCCGGATCTCCGGGAATGCCAGCAGCCCCCCGGCCAGGTGTTCCGCCTGGTCCGCGTTGAGCTGGAACGCTGCCTCCGCCGCCGGCGAGGCCACCAGACTCAGCAGGCGCTCGAGCTGCTCGGTGGTTTCCGCGCGAAACGTCCGCCAGTCGGTGGCCACCACGTAGGCACTGGCAAGGAGGCTGAGGGCCAGCGCAGCGACCAGCGTGGCCGCGGCCAGCTTCGCTACCAGACTGCGGGAACGGACGGCAGGCGTCCCTTTCATCGAGCATCGCCGTGGCGTTGCATCACCACGCGATTGCGCCCCTCGCGCTTCGCGCGGTACAGGAGATCGTCGGCGACCGCCACCAGGGCCCCGGGATCCGGCCAGGCCTCGGAAGTCACGACCAGACCAATGGAGACCGCGAGCGGCAGCGGCTCGTCATTCCAATGCGGCCGGGTCGCCGCCACCGCGGCACGGATACGCTCGGCCAGTTCCAGCGCCGCCTCCGCATCCAGATCCGCGGCCACCACCAGGAACTCCTCGCCGCCCATGCGCCCGGCGTACTGATCGGTCCCCAGTTCCCCGCGCAAGACCTCGGCGAAGGTCTCCAGGGCATAGTCCCCGGCGGCGTGTCCGTACGTATCGTTGAGACGCTTGAAGTCGTCGAGATCCAGCATCATCACCGCGAGGGACTGCATGCGTTCCCCCACCGTCTCGGCCAGCGCCTCGACGCAGTCCATCACCCGCCGCCGCGAGAACAGCCCGGTCAGGGCATCCTCCAGCGCCAGGCGCTCGAGTTCGGCGGTCAGGCGCTGGCGCTCGCGCACCTCCTCGGAAAGCGCCGCATTGAGTTTTTCCAGATTCGCCGCCTGATCGCGCAATTGCCGGTTGGCCTGTTGCAGGTCCGCCTGCATGCGATCGCTCATGCGCATCAGCCGGCGCTGGGCGCGATAGCCCTCGCTGTACGCCTTGGCCAGGGTGCGCACCCCGTCCGCCACCTCGTCCAGCGCCTCGAGCATGCGGTCCGAGCGCCGCATAACCATCTTCTCCTGCTCGAACAGGGAGAAGTCGGAGAGCGCCTCGAGGCCCGTCTCGTCCCGCGAGACCTTGTCCTGGCCAGTGCCGTCCGGGTCGTCGCGCGAAGGGGTATTCATGAGGTGGGGCACATCCGGTAGTCGGCGTGGGCAAAGTCTTCGGAGAAGTCCTCGCCGAACTCCTCCATGGTCTCGTCGTCCTCGTGATAACACCAGTTGATCCGCACCTGGATGCCCGCCTCGGCACCATCCTCGAGGATCTGGAAGATGTTCATCAGGGCCTTTGCGGTGGAACTGTTGAAATAGACCATCTCGACAGTGAATTCGATGCTGTCGCTGCTGCGCTCGTCGACCGCCTGGCGCAATCCCTGCGTCAGCGGACCATAGAAACTCGCGGCGTCCTCGGGGTACGACTCGCCCGCCAGACGGTAGGTTCCCGCATTGAAATCGAACGCCACCTCGGGCGTTCGGTCAGTGGCTTCGTGGTAAACCGGCTCCATCGCTGCCATCAGATATAGGCCTTCAGCACAAAATAGGATTGCGTGTCGGAGAGATGTTCGAAATCGTACTGAATCGGTTCGCTGGCCCGCCGCGCGATCTCGATCAGACCGATGCTGCCGCCCTTGCTGCCCTCTTCCGGAGGCTCGCGCAGTTTTTCCTTGTAAAACTGGCGCAGCTGCTGGCTGTCCATGCGCGCCAGCTCGCCCAGGCGGGCATTCAGCGTGCCGGCATCCTCGCGGGCAATGACATTACCGCAGATCACGAAGAACCGCCCGCCCTCCGAGCCTACCGTGATCATCCCGGAGCTCAGTTCGACTGGTGGATCATCCGCATTTTCAATGCGCTCGGCCGAATAGCGGATAATGTTCTGCACCTGCTCGACGAACACCGAGAACACCCGGTTGACGGTCTTCGCATCGGTGGCCTCCAGGCGGATCTTCTGGCGCAGGGCATCACCCAGCGCCTTCAGGATCCCCTCGGAGATATAACCCGTGAACGAGAAGATGATCCCCCGCCGCACCAGGCCGCGCTGAAAACCCAGCACCTCCTGCGCAACCAGGGCTCCCGGACTGTCACTGCCGGCAGGCCGTGCCTCACTCATCGTTTCCTCCGTTCGTCTGGTTCAGCACCGCCGCCAGGATCGCCGCGTAGCGACCATCCTGGCGCATCGCGTCCAGCCGCTCTTGCAGTTGATCCAGCAGGTCGCGGTCGGTATCGGGGTGACAGGCTAGCGACATCACCGTGTCATTGAACGCGAACAGCGAGCGCAGGGGGCCCACACCCTCCTGACGCGCATACCAGGGTGCCAGGTACTCACCACTGACCCAGACATCAATGCGCCCGGCCGCCAGTTTGCGTGCATTCAGGCGGTCGTTGGGAGCGGTGTCCACCGGGATACCCTGCGACTCCACATACAACGCGGTCGCATCGTCGCGGTAACCGCCGACACGATAATCGTGCAGATCCTCCAGATGCCCGGCCTGCACATCCGAATCCTCCAGCGTGAAGGCATGCCACTGGTTGTCGACCAGCGGCCCCACCCACTCGAACAGCGCCTCGCGCTCCGGCGTCCGGGTGGTGGAGAATACGCAGGTGCCGGCCCGTGAACGCGCCAGCGCGTAGGCCCGACTCCAGGGAAGCAGACGCATCTCCGCCTCGATCCCGGACTCCTCCAGCAGGGTGCGCATCACGCGCACCGAGATCCCGTCGATCTCGCCGGACTCCGTTTCGAAATTGAAGGGGGGATAATTCTCGGTGGTCAGGGTCAGCGTATCGGCCTGTACCGACAGGCCCGGCGAAAGCGTCAGCGCCAGCAGGACCGCCATCATCCCCTTGTGCATCTGTCGTCCCGCCCTCTTGGTCACGGCTGCATCCTCACCCGAACTGTGGTGTAAAGCATTAGCAGGATAACCCGATGCGCTAACCCTCACCACCTTCGACGGCATCCCACAGCACCGCGACCAGCGTCCCGTCCGGACGCCGCAGCAGCGGGATGCCGTGGCGCTCCCAGGGGGGAACACCACGCTGCTGCATCAGTTTCTTCAGCGAACG
>SKNJ01000286.1 GCA_007120575.1 Thioalkalivibrio sp. | reverse complement strand
CGGAGGCTGCCGAGGCGCATCGCCGGATCGAGGCCAGTGGCCGGCGCGGCAAGCTGGTCCTGCGCATCCCGGACTGACGGGGGTCGGCAGGCTCCTAGCCGCCGAACAGGTGGCTGAATACGCGGGCGCCGCCGATGTAGGTGCCGGCGGCCGAACCCAGGGTGGTCAGCAGGAACACCAGCAGCACGCGCGAGACCCGGTTGCGCCACCAGCCGCGCGGCTGGGTGGTGTCCTTGCGCAGGCTGGCGAAGTCGGAGACCCGCGGCTTGCGCAGAAACAGTTCCACTGCGGCGGCGACGAAACCGACCCCGATGGTCGGATTCAGCGATGTCAGTGGTGCGGCGAGCGCCGCGGTTACCACGGTCAGCGGGTGTGCCAGCGCGATGATCGCGCCGATCGCCGCCAGGCCGCCATTGATCAGGACCCAGTCCATCACCATCTGCAGGCCGATGTCCGGGTTGCGGGCAAAGCCGATCGCGAAACCTGCCAGGATGATGCCGACGATCACCCAGGGCACGATCTTCGGCCAGCGGGCCTTGGGCGGGGCCTGATCCAGGGCCTGCAGGATCGCGTCGGGCGGGGTGACGTTGTCCTCGACCTGCTCGGCAATCCCTGGCAGGTGTCCGGCACCGACCACCGCGAGGATCCGCCGGTGCGGCCGTTCCAGCGTCTCGCTGGTGGCCAGGCGGCGCAGCTGGGCGGCCATGTAGTGGTCGCGTTCCTCGATCAGGGTCCGGTACAGGTCTTCGGACTGCTCGGCGAACTCGCTGAAGGTGGACTCGAGCATGTCGCCTTCCTTCAGGCGCTCGATCTCGGATTCGTCGATCTTCTCGCGCGACAGGACCGAGCCGAACAGGCCTCCGATCAGCCCCATGCGCTGCCACCAGGGAACCGCGCGGTAGGTACGGCGCAGGGTCAGCCCGATGTCCCGGTCGATCAGGGCCAGCGGCAGGCCATTGTCCAGGGCGCCATCCATAGCCGCGCGCATCTCCGCACCGGGTTCGATGCCGTACTGGTCGGCCAGGCGCTGCTGGTACGCGCCCAGGGCCAGGCTTGCGGCGATCATCGGGGCATGACCCTGACGGATTACGCTGAACAGGTCCATGCGCCCGAGCGCGTCGGGGTCCAGCATCGCGCGCTGGCGGCTCTCGCACAGCTCGATCGCGATGGCATCGAACTCGCCAGTGTCGATCAGCGCGCGCACCTTGTCCGCGCTGGCGCGCGAGACATGCGCGGTCCCCAGCAGGATCACTTCGGTGTCGCCGATCCGGAGGATGCGGTGGGGTTCGTCGGCGATCAGGTCGTGGACGGCATTCATTGGGGTGTCGGGCTCGTGGTCGGGGCGGCGTGACTGGGCGAAGGGGGCGATCCTAGCCTGAATGTTTCACCAATTGCACGGGCGGGCGTGGTGAATGGCCCTCATGGGGTCGCAGCCGGTGTTCCGGCATCGGTCTCGGGCAGTGGTTCCGGCAGCGCGGTCTCGGCGGGCGCCGGCATGCGCAGGCTCTCGAGGCGTTCGAGCACGCGCAGGGCGCGCTGGTGGGCGGAGGTCAGGTCCGCGTGCTCTGGAGCCAGGGCCAGGCCCTGCTCCCAGATCTCCACCGCTTCCTGGATGTGACCGGCGGTATAGAGGCCGCGCCCCTGCTCCAGTAGCGCTGTGACTTGCTGGTCGCGACGCTCCCGCCATTCCGCACAGAGGGTCTGGTGGGTGCGCTGGGCGGTCTGTTCGTTGTCCGGGTCCTGCGGGTCGATGCGGACCGGGGTGTCGCACCACTGGCGTGCCGTCAGAAGGTCGTCCTCGGCCAGCGCCGTGCGCAGGCGCTCGTTGACCCGCGCCTGCTGTCCTTCCGGGTCATCGGGCTCGCGCTCGGCGCGCAGCGCCTGCTCCAGGTTGGTGATCCGTGCGCTGCGTTCCGGGCCCGGATCCAGGTCCTGGGCCAGACGCAGCAGTTCCAGGCGTTCGGCATGGTCGCCGGCGTCCGCGTGTGCGTCCAGGGTGGCGGCCAGCTCGCGGGCACGCCGGGCCAGTCGGTCCGGGTCGTCGGGCAACTGCTCGCCGCGCGAGACCAGTGGGCGCATGACCTCCAGTAACCGTAGCTGGCGCGCCAGCGCATGCGCCTCCAGGATGTCGTGGCGCTGTTGCAGGGTCTGCAGGCCGACCTGGCGCTGGGCCTCAAGCTGTTCCATGTAGCGGCGGCGCTCGGGGTCTGCGGGTAGGCGCGCCTCGGCGCCCTCCAGGACCTCCAGGGCGCGTGCCACTGCCCCTTCGGCGGATGCAGCGCGGGCGGCGCGCAGGGCATCGGCGGCCGCCTCGCGAGCGCGTTCCTCGAGTTCGGCGCGCCGCTGCTCCCAGGTGTCGTGCGGCTGCGGGTCGTGCTGGTCGATGAGCGCGAGGGCACGCTGCAGGTCGCCCTGTTCGGCGGCACGCTCGATCTGGCGTTCCGGTGCGATCACGGGCTCGAACACGGCACAGCCGTGCAGCAGCAGGCCGCTCAGCAGCAGCACGGCGAGGCCGTACCAGCAGCGTCGGCTCGGGGCGAGGCGGGAAGGCATCATGCGTGCGCGACGGCTCCGGTCACGCAGCAGACCTCGACTGCGGCACTGACGCCATGCAGTTCGTGGGTACCGCAGTCCCGGGTCTGGAAGCGTCCCTTCACCTGTGCGTGCTCCATGAATGCGGTGGTCGTCACCAGGCCGCCCGGAGGGGCCACGGTGACCAGTCGTGCCGCCAGATTAACCGTATCGCCGACCACGGTGAACTGCATGCGGTCGCGCGCACCCATGTTGCCGGCCAGCATCTCGCCGGCGTGCAGGCCGATGCGGAACTCGACCCGGGCCTCGCCACGTGCCTCGCGGCGGGCATTGATGGTGGCCACCGTGTCGAGCAGCGCGAGCCCGGTGTTCAGCGCGGTCCGTCGGTGGTTCGGATCGTCCGTGGCGACTCCGAACACCGCCATGGTGCAGTCGCCCATGTATTTGTCGACCGTGCCGCCATGGCGCGCGATACATTCGGACATTGGGCCGAAGAACTCGTTCAGCATGCGCCCGAGCTCTTCCGGCGAGCAGCGCTCGGACAACGCGGTGTAGCCCCGGATGTCGGCAAATAGCACCGAGCCCTCGACCGCCCGCCCCCCGAGTTCGACCCGGTCCAGGTTCTCGAGGATGTCCTGCGCGACCGTGTCCGAGACATAGCGGCGCAGCGCGGCCTCGACCTGATCCTTGCGCAGCAGGTCGCGGGCCATGTCGTTGAATGCGTCGGTCAGCTGGCTGATCTCGTCGCGGCGCATCACCACCAGTGGATCGTCGCTGGCGTCCAGCGTCCGCATGCGGCCGCGCATGCTGTGCGCGAGCTGTTCCAGTGGACGTACCAGGCGCTTGCTGATATCGATGGCGAGCACCAGACTCAGAAGCAGGACGCCGATCGCGGTGGCGATGCCGGCGTTGATCGTGTTGCGGATCAGCTCCTGCATCGGAGCGCTGTCGATAAATGCCTCGATATGCCCGACCCGGACGTCCTGAAAGCGGATCTCGCGCTGGTAGGGCGTCGCGGTGGTGCTCAGCGGCCACACACTGTCGCCCAGGCCAGGTGGCGGCGTGCCGGCCGAGGCGATCTCGCCACGGTCGACCGCGTAGGCGGTCACCGATTCGACTCGGCCCTCCTCGACCAGGGAGCCGAGCAGGTTCTCCAGGGTCAGGTAGTCCTCGGCCAGGATCAGTTCCGCCGAGGTCCGCGCGATCGGGGCCACGGTCAGTTCGGCCTGCACCTGGATCTGGTTGTTCAGGACCGCGGTGGTCTGATTGAGCACGAACACCGACAGGGTACCGATCCCGAGCAGGGTCAGCCCGGCGATCAGTGCGACGATCTTCCAGGCGATCGGCAGATAGCGCGGGGCGAACTCGCCCGCGCCCGACCGGCCGCTGCGTTGCTGACGAGGCTTGCGGCTCACGGTGTCGCAGCCCCGCTGGTGAAGTGCGGAGCCAGCCAGCTGTACCACTGGTCGAACAACGCCGGCGAGCGCGCGGCGACCGCCGAGCGCTTGTCCAGCGAGCGGTGGAACACCGGGCCCCCGGTGGCGCAGGCCATGGCGCCGTCGGCGCACTCCAGCATCAGACTCCCGGCCGCACTGTCCCAGAGGGCCTGCCCGCCATGCAGGTAGAGGTCCGCGCGGCCGGCCGCGAGCCAGGCCCATTCCAGGGCGCAGGCACCCAGGTTGCGCTGCGAGCGGTAGGGCGCGGCGCGCGCCAGCACGGAGGCGAGGTGCGGCTCCAGGCGCTTGTAGTCGACCAGCGCGATGGCGTGCGCCAGCCCGGGGCTGGCAGGACGGCTGCGTGCTGGCGGGACGCCGCCGTTGAGCCGCAGAGGACCGTCGCGGGCCGCGCTGAACAGTTCGTCGCGGATCGGGTCGTAGGTCGCCCCGAGGGTGACCCGTGCGCCCTCGATGCGGGCCACGGAGATCGCGAAGAACGGCATGCCGCCGGCAAAGTTGGAGGTTCCGTCGAGCGGGTCGACCAGCCAGAACGCGGGTGCCTGCTCCAGTACCCGGGCCTGCTCCGCGCGCGGCTGCTCCTCGCTGAGGACGGGGTCGCCACCACCGTGTTCGCGCAGGAACTCGCGTACCCGGGCGTCCACCGCGTGGTCGGCCTGAGTGATCACACTGCCGTCGGCCTTGTAATCCACCGCGATGTTGGCCTCGAAGCGTGGCAGGAGTTCGGACTGACCGATCTCGCGCAGCGCCGAGGAAAGCTCGTCAAGGAAGGTCGGGCTGGGTGTCATCGGGTCGAAGGCCGGGCTCGTGTCGCATGGCAGACACCGATCGATGTCTGCCAGTGAGTTCGTGTGTCCCCGGGTTCGGGGCCGGGCGCGCCCGGTGCGATTGCGATTATCATACCGGTCCATGACCGGTTTGATCATAATCCTGGCGTTGGCTCTGATCGCGGCCTACGTGAATGACAGCTGGCGCGCCAACGAGCGCGCCCGCGGGGTTGCGCGCCGTGCCTGCCAGCAGGCCGGGGTGCAGCTGCTGGATGGCAGCGTGGTGCGTGCCGCCCAGCGCCCGGCGCGGCGCGACGGGCACCTGGCAATCGAACGCCGCTATCGTTTCGAGTTTGCCACCGACGGGGCCTCCCGGCATGCGGGGGAGGTCTCGCTGCACGGTCGGCGTCTGCGGCATGTCAGCCTGGACTGGCCGGAGGGCCGGGTCGTCGAGGGACGCGAGGCCGCGGGGCCTTCGGATCGATGACCCTCAGTGAACTGCGTTACGCGGTGGCCGTGGCCGACACCCGGCACTTCGGGCAGGCGGCCGCGGCCTGCCATGTCAGCCAGCCCTCGCTGTCCGTGGCGGTGCGCAAGCTGGAGGACGAGCTGGGCGTGACGCTGTTCGAGCGCGGGCGCGGCGAGGTCAGCGTGACCCCGGCCGGCGAGCAGGTGATCGCCCAGGCGCGCCGGGTGCTGGCGGAGGCCGAACAGCTGCGCTCCATCGCGGTGCAGAGCAAGGACCAGCTCGCCGGTCCGTTGCGCCTGGGGGCCATTTATACCATCGGTCCCTACCTGCTCCCGGAACTGATCCCGGTGCTCCACGAGCGCGCGCCGGGGATGCCGCTGGTGATCGAGGAGAACTACACCGGACGTCTGCGCGAACGCCTCAAGCAGGGCGAACTGGACGCGATCATCATCTCGCTGCCGTTCGAGGAACCGGGCGTGGTCACGTTGCCGCTGTACGACGAACCGTTCATGGCGGTCCTTCCGGCCTCGCATCCCCTGAAGGACCAGGATCCGCTGCGGCTGGAGGATATGGCCGACGCCACGTTGCTGCTGCTGGGGGCCGGACACTGCTTCCGTGACCAGGTGCTGGAGCGCTGCCCGGCGTGCCAGCGCACGGTGACCGCGGACGGCAGTACGCCGCGCAACCTGGAGGGCTCCTCGCTGGAGACGATCCGCCACATGGTGGCCTCGGGTATGGGGGTCACTATTCTGCCGTGCAGTGCGGTGGGCGCGGATCGCTATGCCCAGCGCCTGCTGGCCGTGCGGCGGTTCGAGGATCCGGCGCCCAGTCGCCGGGTGGCGCTGGCCTGGCGCGCGAGCTTTCCCCGGCCGCAGGCCATCGAGGCGCTGCGCCAGGCGGTGCTGGCGACCCCGCTGACCTGCGTGGACTTCGTGCAACCAGGGGATGAAGGGTAAGGTTCAGGCCCCGGCGAGGACCCGGTTGCGACCGGCCTGCTTGGCTGCGTAGAGGGCCTCGTCGGCGGCCTGGTAGGCCTCATGCAGGCTGGTGGAGCGCCCGATGGACGCGACCCCGACACTGGCGGTTATCTTGACCACGCCATCGCTCTCCAGTACGGCATCCCCGCAGGCCCGGGCCGTGGTGCGGATGCCCGCGATGGCCCGGCGGATACGTTCTCCGCATTCCATCGCCGCGCTCAGGTCGGCGCCCGGTAACAGCGCCAGGAATTCTTCGCCACCCATGCGGATGCACAGATCGGACTGGCGAGTCGCCGCGCGCAGGCTGTCGGCTACGCGCTGCAGCAGGGCATCGCCGACCGTGTGGCCGTAACGGTCATTGATGTTCTTGAAAAGGTCCAGGTCGATCGCCAGGACCGACAGCGGCCGCTCCTGGCGGCGACAGTCCGCGAGCCACTTCTCGCCCTGGATCTCGAATGCCCGGCGGTTGCCGAGACCGGTAAGTTCGTCGGTCTCCAGGCAGGCGGCCAGGCGATGGAAGCGCCAGGCATTGTGCAGCGCGGGTGCGGCGAGCCCCAGCAGGGCCTCGATCTGTTCCTGTTCCTCGTCCCCGAAGCGCCGCCCGCGCATCAGGATCAGGGAACCCATGGTCTCGCCACTGAAGCTCAGGCTGTACTCAATGCGGTGCCGGTCTTCCTTGCCGCCCGACCAGGATTCGGCGTCATCCTCGGTGTAGAAGATCCAGCCGCTGAGCTGGACCTGGGCGCGAAGCTGGTCCTGAATCCGTTCCAGTACGCCGTCGAGGTCCAGGGTAGCGGTGACCGATTGCAGGAAGCCCAGGGCATCGAACGCGGGCGTGTCCCGCTGGACCTCGGCCCCGCCCTTGCCGGAGATCAGTCGCAGGTTGTGTGCGTTGCCGTCGCGGTCCATATCCGCCTCGCTTGCCGTGATTTGTATCACTGTGGTGGCAAGCGAAAAACGTGCCATCCTGAATAACGCATAAAAAACAGACGGATAGGTCTTCTTTCTTGCTCGATCCGACGGGATGCCGGCGAGTCAGTGCCCCGAGGCGGCACCCATTCGCCACCGGGGTGGCAGAATCTTGACGGTTTGTTGCTGGCGCGAACGTGTACGTGACCCCGGGTTCCCGCCCGGTCCAGCCCCGTGGCGCGGCCGGGGACGCGGTGCGTACCCCGGGGGATTTCCCTACACTGCGCCGCATGATCCGACTGGAAGACATCGAGCTGCGGCGCGGCCGGCAGGTGCTGCTGCAGCATGCCGACCTGACCGTGCATGCCGGCTGGCGCGTGGGCCTGACCGGGGCGAATGGTTGTGGCAAGTCCAGTCTGCTGGCCGCCCTGCAGGGCGAGCTGAGCCTGGATGCCGGCCATGCCGAGGTTCCCGAGGGCTGGGTGGTGGCGCATTTGCCGCAGGAGGTGCCGGGTAGCCAGCGGCGCGCGGTGGACTACGTGCTGGACGGGGACGCCGAATTGCGCGACCTGGAGGCGCGCCTGGAACGGACGACCGATGGCGAGGCCCAGGCGCATCTGTACGCGGCGATTGACGCGATCGATGGCTGGACCGCCGAGGCCCGTGTCCAGCGCCTGCTGGCGGGGCTCGGGTTTGCACCGGCCGATGGCGAACGTCCGCTGGGCGATTTCTCCGGTGGCTGGCGCATGCGTCTGGGGCTGGCGCGTACCCTGATGACCCGCTCTGACCTGTTGCTGCTGGACGAGCCGACCAACCACCTGGACATGGAGACCATTCTCTGGCTGGAGGGCTGGATCCAGCGCTACCCGGGCACGGTGATCGTGATTGCGCATGATCGCCGGTTCCTGGATTCGGTGGTGACGCACATCGCGCATATCGAACGCGGCAGCATCTCGTTGTACGCCGGCAGTTACACCCACGCCGAGGCCAAGCGCGCCGAGGCAATCGCCCAGAGCGAGGCGTCCGCCGCGAAGGTGGCGGCCGAACGTGCCCACCTGGAGGATTTTGTCCGCCGCTTTCGCGCCAAGGCGACCAAGGCACGCCAGGCCCAGAGCCGCCTGAAGCGGCTGGAAAGGCTCGACGAGGTCGCCGTGATCCGCGCGGCACGGCCCATCCACCTGGAGATTCCGACCCCGGAGCGCCTGCCCGACCCGCTGCTGGCGCTGGATCATGTCGAGGTGCGCTCCGGGGATCGTATCCGCCTGCATCCGACGAGCCTGCGCCTGCGGCCGGAAGACCGGATCGGTGTGCTGGGTCCGAATGGTGCCGGGAAATCGACACTGCTGACCCTGCTGGCCGGCGAGCTCGCGCCCACTGCCGGCGAACGGCGCGTCGAGCCCGGGATGCGGGTGGGCTACTTCGCGCAGCACCAGAGCGAGCAGCTCGACCTGCACGCGTCGCCCCTGGTCCATCTGCAACGTCAGGATCCGCGGGCCGAGGAACAGCGCCTGCGCAACTTTCTTGGTGGCATGGGCTTTCCCGGCGAGAAGGCAGATGCCCCGGTGGATCAGTGTTCCGGGGGTGAACGGGTGCGACTGGTGCTGGCCCTGCTGATCTGGCAGGCGCCGTCGCTGCTGCTGCTGGACGAACCCACCAACCACCTGGACCTGGATATGCGCGAGGCGCTGGCCGAGGCGCTGGAGAACTACGCCGGCGGGCTGGTGGTGGTGGCGCATGACCGCGAACTGCTGGCCCGCGTCTGCGACCGCTTCTGGAAGGTCGAGGCTGGCTACCTGAGCGACTTTGACGGGGATCTGGACGACTACGCGCGCGAGTTGAAGGCCCGTGAACGCGAGAGCGCAGCCACCAACGATCCGAAAGCGCCGGCCGCGATCGCCACGCGTGCCCCCGCACTGTCACAGAAGGAACGGCGCCAGCAGGCGGCGCAGGCGCGCGCCGCGCTCAAGCCCCTGAAAAAGCGCGCCGACCAGGCCGAACAGGCATGTGCCCGCGTGCAGGAGCGCCTGGATGCACTGGAGATCGAGCTGGCCGATCCGGCGTTGTACGCCGACGAGGCTGCGGATCGCCTGGCGCAGTTGACCCGCGAACAGGGCGAGCTGCGCGGCCGACTGGAGATGGCGGAGGCCGAGTGGATGGAGGCACTGGAGGCCCTTGAGGCGGCGCGGGGAGAAACCACCGAATGAGGGCCTTGCCAAAAACCGAGTCTTGCGCTCGGGTATTTCAGGGTCTATACACAGGGGGTGAATGCAACCGCAACGAGGAGTGATCCGCATGAATGCACAGGAACTGAATCGTCGCTGTGTCGAGCTCTTTCACAACCCGGATGCGAAGCTGCATTGCTGGCATCCGCGGATGTTCTGGAAGACCCACATGCTGGAGAACCCGAAGCCGGAAGACCTCCAGGAACCCAAGGTCGACCTGCGCGAGCTGGAGGTGATGCTGTCCGAGGCGGCGCACGAGCCCTCACAGTGTGCCGATGAGCTGGAGCGCGAGGATCCGGGACGCGTCACGCTCATCCGGCACATGATGGAACGCGGCGAGATGCCGCTACTGCATCGCCCGCACTGAGACGGATCGCGGGCTCGGCGCGGGGCCCTGGCGGCTACTGGCGGATGAAGTCCGAGAAGTACAGCGCGGTGATACGGGGGTCGCCGGTCAGTTCCTGCAGCATGCCGCGGATCTCCTGCAGTGCCTCGTCGCGCAGGTGCTCGCGATTCTCGCCGCCACGAACCGCTTCCGGCGGGCGCCCGCCCAGTACCCGGATCAGCCGGTCGCGAATCGCCGGGACATGCTCGCGGATCGCGCGCGCATCCTCCTCCGAAGCGCCTTCCAGCTGGATGGTGGCCTGGATGTAGCGTGCGCGCTCGGCGTCCTGCATGTTGACCACGATCGGTTCCAGGGTTACGTAGCGGCTGTCCAGGCCCTCGACGGCCGGGGCGGTGCTGGCGAGTGCGAGCAGCACCAGGGCAAGCGCGGATGACAGCAAAAGGCGCGGGTTCAACGTGTTCATGTGGATCTCTCGACGGGGCTGGTGGCAATGATCTCGGCGCGGCGATGGGGCTCCTGCCGGAAATATGCCGCGAGTTGAGCATACACCGAGGGCAGGGCGGCGCGCAGGTGGGCGGGCTCGAAGAAGAACGACTCCGTCGCCACGGCGAGAAACTCCTCCGGGGCGGTGGCGGCATAGGGGTCCAGGGGGAGGCTTTCCGGTGGTTCGCCGGCCTCGACCCGGGCGACGAAGGCCTCGTAGGCCTCGCTGAATACACGGGTCCAGGCCTGTCGGGACTGCTCGCGGGACAGTGGCGGGAAACCGTTCACGTCGCCATTCCCCGCGTCCAGCACGTGCATCATCTCGTGGACCACCACGGCCCCGTCGTGGGCGACATCCTGCCATGACAGTACCACCGGGCCACGTTCCCAGGCCTCGCCGGATTGCGGCATCGCGCCCCGGTGCATGATCCCGTCTTCGTCCATCCATTCGTGTTCCGGCACGAAGGTGTCGGGGTAGAGGATCACGGTGCGCCAGTGACGATAGGGTTCCAGACCAAGCTCGAGCACCGGCAGCGCGGCATAGGCGGCGATCAACCGGCATTGCCGGGGTGCCGCATCGTCCTCGATGCCGACGAATTCCTTGCTCCCGAGCAGGCTCTCCACGTAATCCCGCAGGCGTGCCTGCTCATCGGGCTCCAGATACCGGATGAACGGCACCTCGCGCTGCAAGTCGCTCCATTCTCCCGGTTCGAGGGACACGCGTGCCGGATGCGACGCGAACCGGCGAGCCAGGCGGCGCAGCCAGTCACCAAGCGGTTTGCGGGGAAAACGGGTCACGGCAAGGTGGCTTCCTGAAGGGGCGGGATGCCGGTCGGGCCGGCACGCTGGGAAGACGATGCCAGAGCGGGACGCGGAAGCAAAGCGTGCGCGCGGGCGGCAGGACTTTGCCGCCTGCGGCTAAAGTTTGCCGCTCACTGGCCGCTAACCCTTGCAGATTGCGTGCGGCAGCCTGTCGGGAGGTGGAAGGTGCGTATAGCCGAATATTCCATGGAATTTGCGAGCCAGCGCACTGCGCTGGAGTACAGTCGGCGCCACCTGAGCGTTGCCCTGGGGCCGGGGCCGGCCCCGCAGGCGGCTCGTCCCGGGCCGGAGGTGGCGGGCGTTTTGCCCGAGGCAGCCTCCGGGGTAGCGCGCGCGGCGCGCGGGGCGGATGGCTTTTCTCCGCCCGCTGCGCCTGCTGTCCCGACGGCTGCGGCCACCGCCGGCCGGGCGCAGGTGGGCGTTGCGCCCGCCGAGGTCGAGTTGCCCTCGATGGATTCGCTGCGCATGCAGTTGCTGCGCCTGCTGCTGGAGCGTCTCACCGGGCGCGAGATTAACGTGGTCGACCCGGCGGACCTGGAGCCGGACGAGGCGTTCGAGGTGCCGGTGGTCGCACGAACCCCTGGCGCGGCCGCCGATCCGCCCGCGCGCCCGGCGATCGCCTGGTCGTTGCAGGAGACCCGGGTCGAGATCGAACGCACCGAGTTCCAGGCGCGCGGCGTGGTGCAGACCGCCGACGGCCAGCGCATTGATATCGCCATCGACGTGAGCATGAGCCGCCAGTTCGTGGAGCAACGCAGCCTGCAGGGGCGGCTGGAGGGAGAGCTGCAGGATCCGCTGGTGATCAACTTCGACGCCCCGGCCGCGGCGCTGACCGATACGCGCTTCGCCTTTGATCTGGATGCCGATGGCGAGGAGCAGCAGATCGCATTCCTGCGGCCGGGCAGCGGGTTCCTCGCGCTCGATCGCAACGGCAACGGAGAGGTGGATGACGGCCGCGAGCTGTTTGGCCCGCTGACCGGCGACGGCTTTGCGGAACTGCGGCGCCATGATGCCGACGGCAATGGCTGGATCGACGCGGCGGACCCGATCTACGACCGCCTGCGGGTCTGGACGCGCGACGCCCAGGGGCGTGACCAGTTACTGGCGCTGGGCGAGGTCGGGGTGGGGGCGATTTACCTCGGACATGTCTCGACCCCGTTCGACCTGCGTCATACGCAGGACAACGAACTGCTGGGCCAGGTGCGCTCCACCGGCTTGTGGGTGGCCGAGGATGGCCGCACGGGTACTGTGCAGCAGATCGACCTGACCGCTTGACGACGCCCCTGCAGCGTCACGAGGCATCCGGCGTGTCCAGGCGCTGCTTCAGGTCCTGGATGCGCCGCCAGGAGCGCTCGATGCGCCGCTCACTGATCGCGCCGGCCTCGACCCGGGCGACGATGTGCTCGATTGCGCGCCGGGCCAGGGTCGGATCGTAGACGTCCGCGTTGTTGGCCAGGACCAGCAGGTCGTTGCCAGCATGGATGGCGAGTTCCAGGGCCTCCTCGAACCCGTAGAACTGCACGATGGCACCCATCTGCATGTCGTCGGAAACCACAACGCCCGTATGTCCGAGGTCCTCGCGCAGCAGTCCCTGCAGGATCGGGCGTGACAGCGTCGCCGGGTGCTGGTGGTCCAGGCCCTGGTGGTATACATGCGCGGTCATCACGAGGTCCACGCGGTCCTCGTCAATCAGCGTGCGGTAGGGTTCGAGTTCCAGCGGGTCCCAGCTGTGGGTCACATCGGTGAAGCCGTCGTGGGAGTCCTCGCTGGAACTGCCGTGCCCGGGGAAGTGCTTCAGGGTAGTCAGGATGCCGCGTTGGTGATGGGCGTCGATGTAGGCACGCGCGTGACGGGTCACCACCTCCGGTTCGGCCGAGAAGCTGCGCCCCCAGCGGGCGATCACCGGGTTGTCCGGGTTGGTGTTGACATCCACCACCGGTGCGAAGTTGATGTTGAATCCATGCGTCGCCAGCGTGTCGGCGATCCCGCCGGCGGCGGCGCGGGTCGCCTCCAGGTCATCCTGTTCCCCCAGTTCGGCGTGCGACGGGCTGTCCGGGAAGCCATCGGCCGGGGTCAGGCGACGGATGATCCCGCCTTCCTGGTCCACCGCGATCAGCAGCGTGTCAGGCCGGATCGACTGCAGGGTGCTGTTCAGGGCCGTCACCTGCTCTGGTGACACGATGTTGCGTGGCAGTTCGAAGCCGGAGGGCACGTCGCGGTTGAACAGGATGACGCCCCCCAGGTGACGGTCCTCGATGTCCCGCCAGATGGTGTCTTCGGGCGTGATCTCGGTACCACGAAAGCCGACCATCAGCATCTGTCCGACCTGCACCTCCAGCGCCGGGGTATCGTCGTTGCTGTTCAGGCAACCGCTCAGGAGCCCCGCAAGGCCCAGAACGCAGAGGCTGACAAGGGCGCGTGGCCCGATTCCGGTATCGCGCATGACGGTTGTGTCTCCGGGTTGACCCAGTCTGCCGCGATGGTAACCCGGCCTGCGCAGGGAGTGCAGCCGGGGGCCCTGCCTTGCGGGGCAGGGCCCCGGTGGTGCGGCGGGCAGATGTGCCGGTCGCGTGCAGTGTTTGCCTTTCCCCGGTTGTCACCTATCCGCCTGCCGGGGGTGCCAGCACGGCATCGAGCAGGGTCTCGAGCACTGTAACGACATTGAGCCGGTCGAGCAGGATGCTGACGGTCGGAGGAATCCATGCATGGCGACTCCGGGGCGATTGCCGACCCTGGTGGTCCCCGGACGCACGAAGCGTCCCGGCCCGGGCTTGTTTACAGGGTCCAAGGGCGTGGATTGTTCCAGGGCAGGCAGAGGCATTCGTTCCTAGGCCTGGTCTGCGTTGCGGTCCCGCGCTGTTGCCCGCACAGTGGAGAGGCGTACGGGCGACCTGTGGGTGCTGGAGATGGCGGAAATGGAACAGGACCGGCCATCGGCGGGGTCGGACCGGCCGGTGGTCCTTGCCGAACACGGGAATCGGGCGGTCTACTGGCTGGGTGTCCCCGACGACACGGCGTTTCGCTGCAACACCTATCTGATCCGGGATGGGGATACCGCGCTGATCGTCGATCCGGGCGGGCGGCAGTACTTCGAGCGTCTCCGGGAGCGGGTCGCGGACATCCTGCCGGAGCGGGCGCTGGCGGGGATGGTGCTCAGTCACCAGGATCCGG
>SKNJ01000239.1 GCA_007120575.1 Thioalkalivibrio sp. | reverse complement strand
AGGCCAACTCCATCACGCGGTAGGACAGCGTGGCCGAGAACAGCATGGACAGGCGCTCGCTGGCCGGTGCGCAGCGGCGCATCAGGAAGCGGACGTCCTTGATGAAGCCGAGATCGAACATGCGGTCGGCCTCGTCCAGCACCACGACCTCCGTGTGCTTCAGGCCGAAGACCTTCTGCTTGAAGTAGTCGATGATGCGCCCGGGCGTGCCGACCAGAATGTCCGCGCCGGCCTCCAGCTGCTCGCGCTGGCTGTCGTATCCGGTGCCACCGTAGGCCAGGGCCAGCTTCAGCCCGGTCTCCGCGCCCAGGAGTTCGGCATCGCGATGAATCTGGATGGCAAGCTCGCGGGTGGGGGCCAGGATCAGCGCCCGGACATCGGTGGGGCGTCGGTTCGGCGATGGCTGCTGGCGCAGCAAGCGGTTGAAGGCCGCGATCAGGAACGCCGCGGTTTTGCCGGTTCCGGTTTGCGCCTGTCCCGCGACATCCCGACCCGCCAGAGCAATGGGCAGCGCCAGGCCCTGGATCGGGGTGCAGGTTTCGAAGCCGGCGGTGCGGATCCCGGCATGTACGGCGTCGGGCAGGTCGAGTTGGTCGAAGCGGGTCGGGTGCTGCACGGGATCGGTCATGGGGCTCCAGGCGATGCGGGCGGCTTTGTACTTGAACTGTCGGGTGTTCTTGGTCGATAGTAAGGCCTTGCAGCCGGTCCTGCAGGCTGCGCCCAAGCCAACGTCATGAGGACACGGAGTGAGCGATAATATACTTTATACATCGGACGCCGATTTCGATCAGGATGTCCTGAAAGCCGATCAACCTGTCCTGGTGGATTACTGGGCGGAGTGGTGCGGCCCGTGCAAGATGATCGCGCCCATCCTGGACGAAATCGCCGAAGAATACGCCGGCAAGGTGAAGGTTGCCAAACTCAATATCGACGAGAATCCGTCTACGCCACCGAAGTACGGCATTCGCGGAATCCCGACACTCATGCTGTTCAAGAATGGCGATGTCGAGGCGACCAAAGTGGGCGCCCTGTCCAAGTCGCAGCTGACCGCTTTCCTCGACCAGCACCTGTAAATACCCGGACGTGGCGGACGCCCGTCCCCGGGGCATTTCTTGCCAGGCTTGCCCCGGGCGTTCGCCTCGCTTAACATCGGCAAGGTTATAGCGATCGCCAGATCGTTACCTGCCTCCGTACCCGATCAATTCAAGGCAATCCGAGCGACCATCCCCGGTCGCCGTTCATCCACGTTGAACACAGCACCCCACGAATGAATCTTACTGAACTGAAGCGGATGTCCGCTGCCGACCTCGTGGCCTTTGCCGAAGAGAAAGGCATCGAGAACATGTCCCGCGCCCGCAAGCAGGAAATCATCTTTGCCCTGCTGAAGGCCCATGCGAAGACCGGCGAGTCGATCTACGGCGACGGCGTCCTGGAGATCCTGTCCGATGGCTTTGGCTTCCTCCGCAGCGCGGACAGCTCCTATCAGGCCGGGCCCGACGACGTCTATATCTCGCCCAGCCAGATCCGGCGGTTCGGGCTGCGCACCGGCGACACCATCGCTGGCAAGATCCGCCCGCCCAAGGACAATGAACGCTACTTCGCGCTGCTGAAGGTCTCGGAGATCAATTTCGAGCCACCGGAAAATGCGCGGCACAAGGTGCTGTTCGAGAATCTGACGCCACTGCACCCGTCCAAGCGCATGCGCATGGAGCGCGGCAATGGTTCGACCGAGGACATCACCGCCCGCGTGATCGATATCGTCGCGCCCTTCGGCAAGGGGCAGCGCGGCCTGATCGTCTCCCCGCCCAAGGCGGGCAAGACGCTGATGCTGCAGAACATCGCCCAGAGCATCGCCGGCAACTATCCCGAGTGCTACCTGATCGTGCTGCTGATCGACGAACGCCCGGAGGAGGTCACCGAGATGGACCGCATGGTCCAGGGCGAGGTGGTCTCGTCCACCTTCGACGAGCCCGCTCAGCGCCATGTGCAGGTCGCCGAAATGGTGATCGAGAAGGCCAAGCGCCTGGTCGAGCACAAGCGCGACGTGGTCATCCTGCTGGATTCCATCACCCGCCTGGCGCGTGCCTACAACACCGTGGCCCCGAGCTCCGGCAAGGTGCTCACCGGTGGTGTGGATGCCAATGCCCTGCACCGGCCGAAGCGCTTTTTTGGTGCCGCGCGCAACGTGGAAGAAGGCGGCAGTCTGACCATCCTCGCCACCGCGCTGGTCGAGACCGGCTCGAAGATGGACGAGGTGATTTACGAGGAGTTCAAGGGCACCGGCAACATGGAAGTGCACCTGGAACGCCGGATCGCCGAGAAACGGATCTACCCGGCGATCAACGTGAACCGCTCCGGTACCCGCCGCGAGGAACTGCTGACCGACCCCGAAGAACTGCAGAAGCTCTGGATCCTGCGCAAATTCCTGCACGGGATGGATGACATCGAGGCCATGGAATTCCTGCTCGGTCGCATGCAGTCGTCGAAGACCAACAGCGAGTTCTTCGACCAGATGAAACGCAGTTAAGGGAACACTGCCCTCCCTGTACACGTTTGTGCTCGCGTCGCTTGTACGTGCGAACAAGGCGCGGTGACTGCGCTGTGGTCACTCTGCTGCGGGTAAGCCGCAACGCCGTGCGCGAGCCCGTTTTTGATTAACTGCCAGGTCTCGGCTGCTTTTGCATGTGCTTGCGGGGTTGGTACCCCGGGTTCCCCGATCCTGCGTCGCGCCCCATGGATCAACACGGGGACGAGGAATGGCTGCGGCGCTGCGTGTCGCGCCTTGTCTCGGAAAGCCGGGGGCGCGAACGTGTACAGGAATCCGTTGTTCCTTAAGGCCCCCGCACGGGGGTGGTGGCGAGTCAGTCGCGACGCGACGGGTACTGGCTGGCGGCCGCGTGCAGCGCGTCCGCGACTCGCTCGCGCAGGCTCGCGGGCGCCAGCACCTCCACCCCGGAACCGTGGCGCAGGATCTCCTGTACCAGTTCGGTGGCATCCGAGTAGGGCACCTGCAGGGTGTAGCGATCACCCTCGTAGTGTCCGATTTGATCGGGGTGCCAGGTCTCGTCGGCGACCCAGCGGGCGTGCTCCGGATTGAAACACAGCACAGCCCAATCCCGCGCCGGCCCGGTGAAGATGCCGAACGCAGCCCCAATGTGGCGATCCAGCGTGGCGTCATCCACGCGCTCCAGTACCCGGTCTTCCCGTTGCGCATCGCGAATCCGTTCCAGCGCAAAGGTGCGCAGATCCCCGGCCTGTTCGCACCAGGCGACCAGATACCAGTTGTCGCGATAATAGAGCAGACGCTGCGGATGCACGCGGCGCCGGGTCGCGGCGTCGCGGGCGCGCCCGTGGTATTCGATGCCGAGCGGGTGCGCGTTCAGGGTGGCCTCGGCTACGGCCTGGAAGATCCCGGGCGGGCCGGGACGCTGAGCCTGTGGCTGGATCTGGATCCGCCGGCGCAGGGTGTCGAGGTGGTGTCCGCCACTCTCCAGGAGCCGACGGATGCGATTCTTCAGTGGTCCGATGGTAGGGGCGAGCAGCCCCGGCTGCACGTCCTCCAGCAGCTGTTCCATGGTCAGCAGCGCAAGCAGCTCGGACTCGTTGAACCACAGCCCAGGCAGTTCGAAGGCCGGCGCATCCTGCGTGTAGCGGTAGCCGTTGGCCTGCGGGTCGTACTCGATGGGCGCCTGCATGAAGTCGCGCATGTACTCGATGTCGCGCTTGACCGTCGCACGTGACACATTGAGCCGCTCCACCAGTTCGGCCAGCGAAGGTGCCGAACCCTGCAGCAGCCGATGCAGATGGAAGATGCGCTCGGCGCGGTTCACGGACGAGGATAGGGCGGATGCATGCCCAGGGACGCTACCCATTGGACCCAGCCCCCGCAAGTGGGGCACCGGGGTGCCGGGGGCGGAATCCCCCCAGGCCATGTGTGGTGGACGTGGATCGCGGTCCTCGCGCTCAATGGAGGCGCCGGCTGACGCGGATGATCTCCTCGTCGGAGGCGAGGATCTCGCGCTGGAAGCCGTGGCGTTGGGCGAGCGCGAGCATGCCGCCGTTGTGGCGCAGCACCTCGCCAAACAGTT
>SKNJ01000130.1 GCA_007120575.1 Thioalkalivibrio sp. | reverse complement strand
TGCCGGGATTCGAACCCTCGATGGATTAGACAAGTGGGTTCGACCGGCGCCGCTTGCGGCGCCAGCACGCCGAAGCGAAGCGCAGGCGCCCGGAGGGTGGGCGGCGCAGCCGACCGTCATCCCTCACTCTCCGCCAGATCCAGCAAAAGGGGCCCCCGTGGCCCCTTTTGTATGTCTGGTCCAAGTGTTTCCGGGATCCGAACCCTCGATGGGATGTGCAAGCGGGTTCGACCGGCGTCGCTTGCGGCGCCAGCACGCCGAAGCGAAGCCGACCGTCATCCCTCGCTCTTCGCCAGATCCAGTAAAGGGGCTTGATGGCCCCTTTTGTATGTCCGTGCATGTTGCGAACGGCCCCGGGGTTTTCGAACACTGCGCCGAGCTTTGTGTGAAGCGGTGTGATGATTGCTGTGACGGAAAAGTTTCGAGGGGGGCACGGCCGTTTACGTTCAGGTGTCCCGGCCAACTCCGGGGTGTCCGCCCACCAGGTCGTCGACGAGCTCGCGGGTACGGACGGCGATCCAGTAGGCGGGATCATCCATTGCCTGTTGCGGGGTGATCGAACCGTCGCAAAGCGCCCGGGCGGCCTGCAGTCCGAGTTGGGTCGAGTCCCCGCCAGTGTCGACAATGCGGCCGGCGATTGCCGCGACCGGCGTCGCGTGCGCTCGGGCACGCTTGAGGACTTCGGCGATGACCTTGCCGCGTGCGGTCTGTGTGTCGAGCTGCCCCTCGCCGGTCAGGACCAGATCGGCGTTCGCGATCGCGGCATCCAGTCCGGTCAGGTCTGCCAGGTATGCGGCACCCATGCGCGGCTCGGCACCCAGCACGCAGGTCAGGGCAAAGCCAAGCCCGCCCGCAGCACCGGCCCCCGGGGTGTCGGCTGGCCGCCGCAGGAGTCCAGCCCGGTCCATGCCCCGGGCCAGTCGTGCCAGATGGGCGTCCATTGCGGGGATATCGTCGTCTGACAGGCCCTTCTGAGGACCGAATACCGTAGCGGCGCCATTTGGCCCGGTCAGTGGATTGTCCACGTCCCCGAGGACGATGAGGTGCGTTCCGTCCAGACGTGGGTCCAGTCCATTCGCGTCGATGTGGTCCAGACCCGCGAGCCCGGCGGGATGGGGGGATAGCGAGCGCCCGTTGCGGTCGAGAAAACGCAGTCCGAGGGCGTGCAGCATGCCGGCACCACCGTCGACGGTCCCGCTGCCGCCCAGACCAATCAGCAGGTGGCGGGTCCCGTTGTCCAGCGCCGAGCGAATGAGTTGCCCAACGCCGCTGGTGTGAAGCTGCCAGGGGTTGCGCCGTGTGGCGGGGATGCGGTTCAGTGCGCAGGCCGAGGCGACATCCAGTACCGCGTGTCCGGCAGTACGGTCGAGCCCCCAGCCCGCCGTCAGCACCTCACCATCCGGGCCGGCGACCGCCGTTTCGAGCCATTCCCAGCCCAGCGCCTGGGCCGTGATCCGGGCCGTGCCTTCGCCCCCGTCCGCCATCGGGAGTACGCAGACCCGGGTATCCGCACAGGCGTCCCGTACGCCGCGGGCCATGGCCGCGGCAACGCCTGCCGCGTCCAGGCTGCCCTTGAAACTGTCGGGGCAGATCACCACCCGCCGAGGTTCGGCACCCCGTTTTCGGGCGAATAGCCGATCAGGTGTCATCGAAGGCCACCCGGTTGCGGCCCGCGGCCTTGGCGGCGTACAGCGCCTGGTCGGCGCGTTCGAACAGGTGTGCGGGGGACTCGCCGGTGGCGAGCGCTGCGCCGCCGATGCTGACAGTGACCCGGGACTCGGGCCGGCCAGCGGTGCCGGCCTCGATGCCCTGACGGATCTGTTCGGCGAGGTGGTCCGCCTGCTCGGGGCGGCGCGTCAGTATCACGAATTCCTCGCCGCCGAATCGGAAGATGGAGTCATCCGGGGCGAGGGTCTCGCGCATGGTGCGGGCGATGTCCTCCAGCAGGCGGTCCCCCTGCGCATGGCCGTAGCAGTCGTTGTATTGCTTGAAATGGTCGGCATCCACGATCAGCAGGGCAAGGCCATTGGCTCCGGTCGTGGCCCGCTGGACCTCGCTGGGAAGGGCCTCTTCGAGGTGTCGGCGATTGGACAGGCCGGTCAGCGGGTCAGTACGGGTGGCCTGATGCAAGCGGTCATGATCGGCGGCGAGTTGCTCGCGTTCTTCGCGCAGGAGGCGTACGCGGTCGGCCAGGGCCAGGGACAGCAGCAGGGCCTCGATGGCGGAGCCGATCTGGAACCCGTGGTAGGTGATCAGGCCGTGTGGCGCCAGCCCCAGGGCGGCGAGGATGAAGGCGAGTATCCCGAGGATCAGGACGGTCCAGGCGGCCAGCATGTAATAGGCCGGCCGGAAACGGCGGAACACCGCGGCGCGCAGGGTTGCCGTGAAGAACAGCGTGGTCGTGACCAGACCCATCGCCGACATGTACAGGACCACGATGCCCTCCGGGACCAGGACGTTCAGCACGATGCCGGCCAGGGGTACGGCAATGCCGAACTTCAGCCACGGATCGAGGCGCGGATCCCGCTCCGCGGTGCCGAGGAACCGCCGGGTAAACTGCAGGGCCAGGGCGGCCAGGAGTCCCAGGAAGGTGGTAGCAAGCATCCCGGTGGCGCCGGGCGAGAGCTCGGGTATCCATTCCAGGTGCAGCCCGTTCAGGGTGGTGAAGAAGGCAGCAGTGCTCAGGATAAAGCCGACATACCAGAGGTAGCGCCGGTCCCGAAGTCCGAAAAACAGGAACAGGTTGTAGATCGCGAGCCCGCCGACAACGCCGAGGTATAGGCCCTGGCCGAGCATCAGGGTGCGGTCGGCGGCCGCTCGCCCGGTACTGGTGAGCAGCCGGGGTGCGAGGCGCAGGGGTTGCCCGGAATGGATGCGCAGGGCGAACAGCGCGGTTTCGCCGGGTGCCAGGTCCAGTGCGTAGGTGGGGCGCCAGGCGGGTGTTCGCTGGCCGGCGCGGGTGGTTTCCAGCGCCCGGTTCACTTCTGTCCAGGCGACCCTGGAAGCCGAGACATCCGCGTTGTGGCCGGTGAGTGGGTGCCGGAACAGCCGGACATCGTCGAATACGACCTCATTGAGGCGCAGCCAGCGGGACAGCGAGTCGCCCTCGACCTGGAACAGGATCCAGACGACCTTGTCCGGGTGTACCCCCAGGCTCAGGGCGCGTCCGGCCGGCGTCACCGTGAGCAGTGCATCCCCGGCTGCCGCGATGTCGGCCGGATGTTCAAGGTGCAGCGGATCAAGCATCACCCGCGCATGGGGTGCAAGCCAGGCCTGATCGCCCAGTTCGATGGCCCGCAGGGTGTCGGTTTGTGGTGCAGTCGCCAGGGCGATGGCCGGCAGGCAGCCAGCGAGGATCAACGACCAGAGGGCGAAGCGATACCACATCCCTGCGATTGTACGGGGATTTTCCGCCGGCGGTGCGCGCTGCCGGGGCGGGTCAGCCGCGCGCGAGGCGGCGGTTGAGTGCGTAGACCGACAGCGGCGCGAACACCAGCGCAATGCCCAGTGCCCAGGCCAGCGACCACAGTACCGGCTCCAGGGCCGGGCCGTCGGCGTTCATCAGGGCCCGGGCGGCATCCGCCAGCAGCGATACCGGGTTGGCCTGCACGAAGCCCTGCAGCCACGTCGGCATCGTGTCCACGGGCACGAAGGCGGAGCTGACGAAGGTGACCGGGAACAGCGCGGTGAAGCCGAACAGTTGCACATGCTCGGGGTCGCGCGCGATCACGCCCACCAGCACCATCACCCAGGAGAAGGCCACCGCGAAGGTCAGCACCAGCGCCACCATCGCGAGTAGATGGGCCCATGAAGTCTCCAGGCGAAAGCCCAGCAGGTACCCGACCACCAGCAACAGCGCAATACACAAAAGCTGCTTGACCACGTCCGCCAGGATGCGCCCGGCCAGCGGCGCCCAGCGTGGGATGGGCAGGGCACGGAAGCGGTCGAACACGCCACGGGTCAGGTCGGTGTTGAGGCCATGACCCACGTACACGGTGACGAACAGCATGTTCATCACGATCACGCCCGGCAGCACGAACGCCAGGTAGTTCTCCGGCGAGCCGGCAATGGCCCCGCCGAACACGAACAG
>SKNJ01000168.1 GCA_007120575.1 Thioalkalivibrio sp. | reverse complement strand
TTTGACACTTCAACTCCCTGTTCCGCAGGACAGGGAGTTTTTAACACCGCCTGTGGCGGTCGATTTTTTTTGAATGATGAATCTGAAGGAAAAAACAAGAATGAGCCGTGAGCCTTACAAATTCACCCTGCACAAGGAGGGGATATTCTATAAATGTTACAACGAGGATGCGATGTTGTTCGTAAAACATATAAAACCCTATAAAATAAGACACAACCACGTGAAAGCTCTAGGCGAAGATGTTTTGAGCCTGGGGTTTCCACTTAGTGAAATAGAAAAGGGGAATTTGTCTTTCAACAATATCTCGGATTTGCTTGGATGCGAACAATACGATGAAGCAAACGGGCAGGTGATCTTTGACTTAAAGAACGATATTAAACAGAGCTTTGAAGTGTTCAGAGATTCTGTAATAGAAAATAACAAGGTTCAGGCTTATGACATACCAAGCCATGATAGGATTCTTCCTCTTAGGGAACTGATCTCAATGATTAAAAATTTTGATCTGGCAAACAGCACACCCATGGAGGGGCTAAACTTCATCCAGCAGCTAAAAAAGGAATTACAAAGAATCGAGTCTGGCAATGGAGACATTTGAACATTTATTGTATCAGTTGCATTTGTCGTATTTGCAAGCCCGAAAAAACAAACGCAATACGCACAATCAGCTGCGCTTCGAAATGAACCAGGAGCAGGGGCTCATGCAACTGGCAAAAGATATTTACCATAGGCGGTACACCCCCATGCCATGCATCGCATTTATCATTCATAAACCGGTTATGCGGGAGATCTTTGCTGCCGATTTTACCGACCGCATTGTGCACCATCTTCTGTATAGGTGCATATACCCAATCATCGACCGCAAGCTCATAAACGATACCTATAGCTGCCGTGTGGGCAAAGGCACGCTCTATGGCATCAACAGGGTAAAGCATTTCATCCGTTCCTGCAGCGGGAGTTATGCCAAGCAGGCTTTTATCCTTAAACTGGATGTACAGGCCTATTTTATGAATATGCAACACCAAATTATCTATGATAAAGTGGTTTCGCTACTACCCGGGCTAAAAAGCAACTTTTTGGGCATTAGCAGGGAAACAGTGCTTTACCTGTTACGGCAAACAATTTTTAATACAGTTACTGAGAACTGCCGCATCAAGGGCCGTCGAAAAGACTGGGACGAATTGCCTGCCAGCAAAAGTTTGTTTCATTATCCTGCCGGCACAGGTTTGCCTATTGGCAACCTTACCTCACAGGTGTTTGGCAACGTGTATTTAAACGATTTCGACCATTTTGTAAAAAAGAACCTGAAAATTATGCATTATGGCCGCTATGTCGATGATATGATTTTTGTGCATCATGACAAGAATTATCTTCAGCATATAATACCCCTTGTGCAAACTGAATTGAGGAAAGTGGCATTAGATATTCATCCCAAAAAAATTGTTCTGGTGCCTGTGGATGAGGGAATACCGTTTTTGGGGCACATCATCAAGCCCTACAGAAATTACCTAAGCAACCGCACAAAGAATAATTTTTACCAGGCCATTCAAAAAATAAACCAAATATTGGCGGTGGTTCCGCAATTTTGTTGGCAGCAGCTATGCGATATCCGGGCTACTATAAATTCCTACCTGGGCATTATGCAGCATGCAAACACCTATAATCTGAGAAAAGCCATGCTGGGCAAACTGATCGGGCGATTTTATGATTTCTTTTTCATTAGCAGAAATTTTGATAAAGTAATAATCAATAAAGACTTCTGGGAATGGCACTTTTCTCCGAACTACCGGTTTACAAGTTAGGTTATGACCTGCTTATTTCTATTTACCAAAGAACAGGCACATTTACCAGGGAGTATAAATACACCATAGGCGAAAGGTTAAAAAGCGAAACCCTGGAACTGTTAATCAACATATACAAAGCCAATAAAAGCAAGAAAGAAACCAGGGGACAATACATAGAAATTGCCAGGCAACATGTAGAGGTCGTGCGATTATTAACACGAATTGTGAAAGACTTAAAAGTTATTGGGATCAAGGGATTTGTGGCATTGAATGTGCAAATTGAAGCATTGTCGAAACAACTTGCCTCCTGGCAAAAATACACTGCCGGAGCTCATGTCATGGACTGAAAAACAAATGGTATGGGGTGTGCAGCAAATAATCCTAACATATCGTCCTGCTTTACGGCTTTTCTGATGCCGGTCAACCAGGATACAAGTGCAAGCAGTTTCAAGATGATGTTTTGTTTTGAGACGTGTAAAAGATATGTTCAATTGCCCGTTGCCGGCAACCGCAACAACAGCAATGGTTCGCTCAACAATGTAGGCTCCAACGGCAACTATTGGTCAAGTACCGTAGATGGTACCAACTCACGGAACCTGAACTTCAACAGCACTGGTGCCAATATGAACAACAACAACCGCGCGAACGGAAACTCAGTGCGGTGCCTCAAGGATTGCGCCCGGAGATATTCAGCCACTGCCCTTGGTTCCTTTATTATTTTCTAAGTTGATTTGTCTATGAGAAGAATAATCTTTTTCTGTTTTGCAATTGCTTACTTGGGGATCGATGCCAGCGCCCAAGGCACTATTGCCGGCTCTTTCAGCGCACTAAGTAACCAACAGTTAGAGCTAAAAGGCTTTGACGGCTTTAACACCTATAGAATCGACAAGGCCAGGGCAAATGAAAGAGGAGTTTTTGAGCTTTCTTTTTCAGAGAAAGACTTAGGCATGGGCTACCTGTCTGCTAAAGACGATCAGGCATTTATTGTCATACTTGCACCCCGGGAAGATTTAAGGCTGGAAGGAGAATCTTTGGCCTTCCCGGAATCGGTGATCATCATATCAGGCAGGCAAAACCAGGTTTTTGAGCGGTATGCCACCGAGCATCCACGCCGCGAACAGGCCCTGAGCGCCTGGGTTTACCTTGACAGGATATACCGGCAGGATTCGCTCTTTGCCCCTTACCAGGAGCCCAAATCGGCCATAGAGAGGGAAATGCGGCGCATTAAGGAAGAAGACGAAGCCTTTTTGGCAGGCCTGGATGCGGACTCATACGTCAGTTGGTTTTTGCCTGTCAGGAAACTGGTAAGCTCGGTGCCCACAATAGCCCAGTACCGCACCCGGGAGATTCCACAGGCAATAGCTGCCTTCAGGGAGATGGACTATGCTGACCCCAGGCTATACAAAAGCGGCCTCTTAAGGGAAACCATTGAGGCCCACTTCTGGCTGATTGAAAACAGCGGCCGCTCCCTTGACTCTGTGTTTGTGGAGATGAATGTTTCCATTGACCACATGATTGAAAGCCTGGTTAAGGATGAAAACAAACTTAATGAAATCACCGCTTACCTGTTTAATTTGCTGGAGCAGCGCAGCCTGTTCACATCAGCGGAGTACCTGGCCTTAAAAGTGCTTAACGAGGTAAGCTGCACCATAGACAGCGACCTGGCCTCGCAGCTGGAAAGTTACCGCGCCATGAAAATCGGAAACACGGCACCTGGCTTTGATTTTCCCCAGGGCTGGTTTGCCCCCGGCTACCAAAACGGAGAAGGGCCAAAGAAACTATCCGACATTAAAACCAAATATACTGTGGTGGTTTTTGCGGCGAGCTGGTGTCCGGCCTGCCATGAGGCCCTGTCAGATATTGCGTTTCTTTATGAAGGTTGGAAAAAATACGATGTGGAGGTGGTTTTTGTTTCCCTTGATGAAGACCCGGAGGCTTTCAGAAACTTTGCAGAGGGCTTTCCATTTATCAGCATCTGCGATTACCAGAAGTGGGACAGTCCGATTGTAAAGGACTGGCACGTGTTTGCCACGCCAACGATGTATTTGCTTGGCGCTAACAGGGAGATTCTGCTTCGGCCCCACTCGGTCAGGCAGATGGATGCTTGGGTGGACTGGTTTCTGGTGAAGGGGAATCTGTAGTGCGGGGTTTTTGCCGAACAGCCTAAAACCATTGTTACTCATCCAGCATCACATATTCGACGTTTTGCTCGTTTAAATTAAGTATATTTGCTTGTATAAGAGCATATAATGATGAACCGAGGTTTTCAGCGGGAAATTATTTCAGTCTTGGCTAAATACAAACCAACCAGGATTGATATATTCGGCTCGTATGCC
>SKNJ01000312.1 GCA_007120575.1 Thioalkalivibrio sp. | reverse complement strand
GCTGGAGGTGGAGAAGCGCCTGATGCGCCTGACCCCGAAGGCCTACTTGCAGGACGCCCATCACTGGCTGATCCTGCACGGGCGCTACGTCTGCAAGGCACGCAAACCCGAGTGCTGGCGCTGCCCGATCGCGGACCTGTGCGAATACACGGCAAAGACACCTCCCCCGGTCGGCGCCTGAACGAACCTGTCCCCTTCAAGGAACCTCCCATGTACGGTAACCGCGACCAGATCCGCACCCAGTTCGTCGACGCCTGGCAAAAGGCGCAGGCCGGCGAGGCCCTGACCGATCTGGAACAGCAACTGGTGGACGTGATCTCGGAACACCCCGAGTACCACGACTACCTGAAGGACCGCGAGACCGCGCTGACCGGCGAGTTCCCGCCGGAGCTCGGCACCTCCAACCCGTTCCTGCACATGGCGATGCACCTGAGCCTGCGCGACCAGGCCCGCACCGACCGCCCGGCCGGCATCCGACAGCTGCATCAGGGCCTTTGTGGGCGCTTCGGCGTCATGGACGCCGAGCACCGGATGATGGAATGCCTCGGCCAGACCCTGTGGGAGGCCCAGCGCAGCAACGCCGCGCCGGACGAGAACGCCTACCTCGAATGTCTCAAGCGCCTGGCCTCACGCTGAGCACGGCGTCTCCGAGCCGTCCCCTCAGGACTGGCCGGGGAACAAGCGCTGCCACCAGCGCCGGCGGCTGCCGGTCGGGGGCATCGCGTCTTCCAGGTCCACCGGCGGCTCCAGCGACAGCACCCAGCCGGGCAGGACCCGCAAGCCCGAGGACCCGCAACTGGCGCCGAGATTGTTCGGATCGAAGATCTTCACGAAGCTCGGCCGTTCGCAGTCGTCGACATACACCACCCCGCAATAATCCTCGTCGTGCTCGACGCGCAGCAGGCTGTCGACCTCGGCAAGAAAACGCGTGAACTCCTCCGACGTTGCCGGCGTGCCCGGCACCGCATCGCCCACCGCGTAGACATACCAGCCGGCGTCCGCGCGCTCACGCAGACGCGCCCACAGGCTCTCGAGTTGCGACCAGTGCAGGATCCCCGTAAACCCGGCATTGAAGCGGGTCAGGAACGCACTGGAGGAGGAGCGGGTCGATTCATTCACGCAGGGCTCGCCGTCAATCGCGAAAGGGACCGCGATGGTAGGGCCCCGCACGCTGGCCGGCAAGCGTGACCCGCGTATTGTTCCCGGCCCGGCGCCCGCGGCGCCATCCCCTTGCCTCGAACCCGCGCAGCGCGCCACCCTGCGCGTTATCATCCCTTTCACCCCGCGACCCGACGGCCCCCGATGCGCCAGATCACTCATGCCACAACCCTGCGCGGTGAACCGCAAAGCGTGTTCGCGCTGCTCAGCCATGTGCCCAATTTCGTGGACCTGTGCGACCACGTCGAGGACATCGAGGAGCTCGGTGATGACCGCTATCGATGGACCATCCGCGCCGCCGGCTTCACCCTCCACTTCGAGGTCGAGGTGTGCGCGTCCGAACCCCCGGCGTATTTCGCCTGGCGCTCCCTGAGCGGCATCGAGAATCGGGGCAGCTACCGGCTGTATCCGGCCGAGCCCGGACATACGCGGGTCGAGTTCGAACTGGAATACCGGCTGCGCAACCTGCTCCTGGAAGCCGCGGTGCGCCGTGCCACTCAGTCGCTGGTCGAGCACGTATCTGCGCAGCTGATGGCCCGCGTCCAGGCACGCCTCGACGCCGACCTCGTCTGAGCCTCGCCGCGCCCACCGGCCTGTTCCGGCGCTGGACGCCGGCCCGGTGATGGCTGCCCGGCACAACTGGCTCAGGAGGCAGGCTCGGTAGCCCGCGCAGGCATCGGCGTCACCAGGTCGCGCAATGTACGCCCCGCCAGGCGTTCCGTACGCGCGGTCTCCAAGTCCTCCAGCACCACCTCGACCTCGCGCTTCCCGTGCAAACCGAACAGTCCATCGCCATCCGGGGCGGCGCGCAGTGCCTGCAGGATCTCGTCGATACGGATCGTATCCAGGTCACGCGCCGGTGCCAGACCAGACCCCTCCGGCCCTACGCGCACCAGCAACCCGGCCGCCTCGAGCGCGCGCGCCACCTCGCCCAGGGTGTTGCCGGGCACCGACAGCCCCTGGGCCACCGCGTCCACGCTCGGAGCGGGCTGCCCGTCGCGGAACCGCTGCGCCACCCACTGCATCAGGTGCAGGCCGACCCGCTCGCGCAAGGCACCGGAAATGCGCACACCGAAACCGCGCATGTTCATGTACTCCGGGTGTTGCACATAAAACGCGACATTGGCTCCGATCAGCAGGATCAGCCAGGCCAGGTAGAGCCAGATCAGCAACAGGATCAGGATCGCGAAACTGGAGTAGATCGCCGCGTAACGGGTCGATCCGGTCACCAGATTGGCGAACCCCCAACCCACGGTCTGCCACAGCAGCCCGGCCACCACCGCGCCCACCAGGGCTGGCAGGATGCGCACGCGGGTATTGGGAACAAACACGTAGACGAAGGCAAACGCCGCGATGATCAGCAAGTACGGCACCAGACGCGAGAACTCGGTGATCAGCAGCCCGAGCGGCTCGACCCCGGCAATCGTCTGCATGGCCGCCGACGACATCACCGTGGCCGTCAGGCCCAGGGCCGAGACCACCAGCAGCGGGCCGACCATGATCACCGACAAGTAGTTGCTGAAGCGCTGCGCCAGGTTGCGGCTCTGCTCCACTCGCCAGATCGTGTTGAACGCCAGCTCGATCTTCTGCACCAGTGCGATCACGGTGTAGACAAGGAACAACAGCCCCACGAACCCCAGCACGCCGACCCGCATGTTGTCGACGAACTCGAGGACGTTGTGCACGATCTCCACGCCCTGCTCGCCCAGCGGCTCGAGCACACCCAGCAGAAACGGCTCCACTGCGTTGTGCGCCCCGAATGCCTTGAGGACCGAGAACGACAGCGCCAGCAACGGCACCATCGACAATAGCGTGGTGTAGACCAGGCTCATCGCGCGCAGCGTCAGCTGGCCTTCCCGAACCTCGCGCAGGATCCCGTTCAGCCCCCGCAACACCCCAATTCCCAATGCCTTCCAGCGCGGAAGCTGCGCCAGATCGCTCTCCAGCACCAGGGACACAAGCTGGCGGCGACGCGCCTCCAGGCGATCGCCAAGACTCAGACCGGGCATGCACTACGCCCCGCCGTATGAATGGCCAGGGTTGGCCAATACGGGTTGTCGGCTATTTCTGCCGCCACTGGCCGCCATCCTGATACCAGTAACCAGAAGGTGCCTCCTCCACCCACACGCGGGCAAACGTCTCGCGGATCCGCGGTTCCCACTCCGGGCGGTCATTGGCGCGCGCGATTTCGCGGTACAGGGCATCGCGATCCGCATTCTCTTCGCTGACCAGCTGCTGCAGCCCGGCCCGGTCGCGCAACGGCACCTCCGACAGATCGCGGATCGCGACCTCGGCGTTTTCGCCGAACCCGATCGCCCCACTGCGGAAGTGTGTCGCCAATTGCGGAGCCCGTTCACGCATCGAGGCGCGGATGCGGTTGATCGCCGGGCTCTCGATCTGCAGATCCGGATTCTGCGCCGCGGCCGGCGAAACCAGCCGTTCCAGCACCCAGGCCAGCACCGGAGCACCGGCCCCGTCGACAGCCACGCGATCCTCCGCCGGCGCCCGCGACTGCGGTGCTGGAGCTGCCTCGCCGCCTTCGGGCAATTGCAGGGCATCGCGCACGATGGCGCGCGCCGCCTCTTCTGCCGCCGCCGTGGGGAAATAGATATTGATGGTCACGCAGCCCGCGAGCAGCGCGAAAACCAGGGCCAGCCCCGGAACACTCCACAAAGCCTTCATGCCTGTTACCCCTTCCTGTTCGGGCGGGTGACTCCCGCATACACCCAATCTACACCATCAACCTGAACGAGAAACAACCGAACCTGCCGGGCAAACTTCGGACCGCCAGCCCTCACTCGCCATCCGGGCCAACGTGCGACCAGGCTGGGGCCTCCAGCGCAGAAATCATCCCGGGCATGAGCGATCCCGGGTCACCGCTGCACTTTGCCCCGCAGGACGAGGTGCTACCCCCACTCACGGAGCGTCACACCCGGCCATTCTGGCGGCCCGACCGCACTCCCTGCGTAGCAGCCACCCTGGGCTTCGATCCGG
>SKNJ01000032.1 GCA_007120575.1 Thioalkalivibrio sp. | reverse complement strand
TGGAACCGGCGATCCGCTTTTACTCGCAGCTGTTCGCGGCCGAGCCGAGCGTGGTCAAGGGCGACTACGCGAAATGGATGCTGGAGGACCCGCGGGTGAATTTCGCGGTGTCGGCCCGCGGCGCGCCGGTGGGTCTGAACCACCTCGGCATCCAGGCCGAAGAGGCGGCCGATCTCGAGGAACTGGGCCGGCGTCTGGACGCCATCGACGCGGACGTGCACGAGGAGATGGGCACGCATTGCTGCTACGCGCAATCCGACAAGTACTGGACCACCGATCCGGCCGGGATCGCGTGGGAGAGCTACCAGACCCTCGGAAGCATCCCGATGTTCGGCGGACAGGGTGAGGGAACAGGCGACTGCTGCGTACCGGAAGGCACATCAAGCGGCGCGTGCCAGCCAGCCCGTGACGAAGAAGCCAAGGGTTGCTGCTGACGCGCCACCCCGGCAACCACGGAGGAAGCAATGACCGACCGGAACGCCTCCGTCGAGGAGATCTCGACGAAGGAAGGCATGGGCATTTTCGAGCGCTACCTGAGCGTGTGGGTGGCGCTGTGCATCGTGGCAGGCGTCGGCCTGGGGCAGTTCCTGCCCGTGGTGCCGGAGACGCTGTCGCAGTGGGAGTACGCACAGGTTTCGATCCCCGTGGCCATCCTGATCTGGGCGATGATCTACCCGATGATGGTGCAGATCGACTTCTCCGCCATCCTCGGCGTGCGCCGGGAGCCGAAGGGCCTGGCCATTACCACCTCGGTGAACTGGCTGATCAAGCCGTTCACCATGTTCGCGATCGCCTGGTTCTTCTTCATGGTGGTGTATGCCGCCTGGATCCCGGAAGACCTGGGTCGAGAATACCTGGCCGGGGCGATCCTGCTGGGCGCGGCCCCGTGTACCGCCATGGTGTTCGTCTGGAGCTACCTGACCCGCGGCGACGCCGCCTACACCCTGGTGCAGGTCGCGGTGAACGACATCATCATGCTGTTCGCCTTTGCCCCCATCGTGGTGCTGCTGCTGGGCGTGTCCAACATCCACGTGCCGTGGGATACGGTGGCGCTGTCGGTGCTGCTGTACATCGTCATTCCGTTCGCCGCCGGCTACCTGACGCGCATCTGGCTGATCCGCAAGAAGGGCATCGAGTGGTTCGACAACGTATTCATGAAACGCCTGGGCCCGGTCACGCCGATTGGCCTGCTGGTGACGCTGGTCCTGCTGTTCGCGTTCCAGGGCGAACGCATCCTGGAGAACCCGGGGCATATCGTGCTGATCGCGATCCCGCTGATTATCCAGACCTTCCTGGTGTTCTACATTGCCTACTACTGGGCGAAGGCATGGCGGGTGCGGCATGCGGTGGCGGCCCCCGGCGCGATGATCGGCGCGAGCAACTTCTTCGAGCTGGCAGTGGCGGCCGCGATCGCGATGTTCGGGCTGCAGTCGGGGGCGGCCCTGGTGACCGTGGTCGGGGTGCTGGTAGAGGTGCCGCTGATGCTGGCGCTGGTGCGCGTCGCTAATCGCACGCGCCACTGGTTCCCGACGGACCATGAGGCGAAACCGGTATGACCGCGATCACCCTGACCGACGCCGCGCGCGAGTGGCTGGCCAGGCAGGGCGGCGAGGTGGTGCTGCGATGGTCCACGCGCCACGGCTGCTGTGGCGGCCAGGCGGCGGTGCCGGTGGCCGAGCCCGGCGCGCCCCGCCGGGCCGACGGCTACACAGTGCGCGAGATCGAGGGAGTCCGGGTCCATGTGGCCGGGGGGCTGGGCCCGGGCCCCTACAAAATTGACGTCGAGGTCCTGTTTCGCTGGCGCCGCCTGGTGGTGGAAGGCGAGATGGGGCGCGGCCAGGAAGCTGCGGGAGGGCATGATGTTTGAACACATTCTGGTGGCGGTGGACTTCTCGCCGGCCTGGGCCCGGCTGGAGAGCCAGCTCGAGCGTCTGCGGGCGCTGGGCTGCCGGCGTCTGACCCTGGCTCATGTCCTGGCCGAGGGATATACCCGGGCGCCCGAGGTGGGGCATGGGCCCTACTACGAAGAGCGTCTGGACAGGATCGCGGCGACCGTTCGCGAGCAGGGCTTGGATGCGGACACGGCGGTCGGGGTCGGGAATGTGGTGACCGAGCTGGAACGCATCGCCGCAGAACGCGGCGCCGGCGTGATCCTGGCGGGCAGCCACGGGCACCGCACACTGCGTGACCTGTTCCTCGGCAGTACGGTGCTGGATCTGGCGCGTCGCGCGCGGCGCCCCTTGCTGCTGGCGCCCACCGATGGGGATGTCGAGCTGGATTGCGCGCCGGTGTGTCGGCCGCTCCTGGCGACCGATGGTTCCAGGGCCGCTGCCGCGGCGACGGCCGCATTTCTCCAGGTGTTGCCCCGGTGTCGGCGCGGGGTGGTCGTCTGCGTCGGGCGCTGGGATGCTGAGCCGGAGCGCGAGAGCGAGCGTGCGACGATCGAGGCCCATTTGGCGCAGCTGGCGAAACAGGCCGGCGAGCCCGGGTTTGACACCGTACTCCTGGGCCAGGGCAAGCCCTCGGTCGAGATCGGGCGGATCGCGGAGGAAAAGGGCGCCGACCTGCTGATTATCGGCAAGCGCGGGCGCAACCCGGTCACCGATCGGTTGCTGGGCAGTACCGCCGAGGCCGTGTGCCGCCAGGCTCGGCGCCTGACGCTATTGGTACCGAGCCACGATTGAACGCAAGGAGGACAGGACCATGACGGATGCACAACAACGCCCGCTGAAGGTGCCCGAGCTGGAACAGGCCTTCATGAACGAGGATCACCAGGAGGCGGCAGGGTTGCTGGAGCTGGTGGGCGAGGCCCGGGCGGCGGGGGACGACGCCCGCCTGCGCGAGGCGTTTGCGGCCTTTGTCGAGTGTAACCGCGAACACTTCGCCCGCGAGGACGCGCTGATGGAGCGGATCGATTTTCCGCAGACCGACTACCACCGTCAGGAGCATGCCGCCCATCTGGCTCGCTGGGAGGCGCTTCTGGCCGGGCTGGAGGATGGCTCGGTTCAGGGCGCCGAACTCGCATCCGCGCTGGATGACGAGATCATCCCCTGGTACCAGCGCCACTTCACCACCATGGACGCGCTGCTGGCGCAGTTTGCCCAAAGGGCCAACGCGTAGGCCTTTTTCCTCGTCATTGCGAGGAGCGCAGCGACGAAGCAATCTCCGTCCGACACCACGGGCGTTTGCGAACAAGCGTATCGCCCGCTTGGAGGGTGTTTGCTCGCTCGCCCTTCGGGCTGGTCGTCGGCCATTCAACGCGCTTCGCGCTCGGATGCTTCGGCGCCTTTGGATCCTCGCCATGACGGGGGAGCGATGGACCCCGGACGTGGGGAGAAGGCGTTGGGCCCAGCGCCTGGGAGCTAGTCGACGGTCGCCGTGCGGTGGGGCAGGCTGTCGTCGGCGTCCCCCACTTGCACGATCTGGTACTGCACGCGCAGGGTTCGCCCGGCCAGCGGGTGATTTCCATCCAGTATCGCGCCCTTTTCGGTAAGGCGAACGACCTTCAGTTGAAAGACATTCTGTTGGCCACGACTGTAGAGCCGCTGGCCGGGTTCCAGTGCGACGTTGTCGGGCAGATTCTCGCGTACCGCTTCGAAGACCAATTCGGGCCGGTGTTCGCCGTAGGCAAGTACCGGCGGAATGGTGAGTTCACCACGCTCTCCCGCCTGCATCCCCTGTAAAGCGGGCGCCAGACCGGGCAGCCCGGCGTCCTCCTGGCCATGCACATAGCGTATCGGCTCGTCTGCGGGATGTTTCAGCCATTCGTCCAGCGGTGTGCCGTCGGCATCGTCGTGAACCGTGTACAGCAGCGTCACGACCTGGCCGCGCGTAATGGTTGCCGGTATCACGTTATCTCTCTCCCATGCGAACAATAGTCTGGAGTTTCTCGGCGTCTCGCCCACGGCTTTCCGTGTGCACCTTTGGCAAGAACGTCCCGCCTTCCCAACAAGGCCAATAAAAAAGGGCCGGCGCAAGGCCGGCCCAACAGAGGTGGCGTTGGAAGCACGCCTGAGATGCACGGTCGCGTGCGGACCTCGAGTCCTACGCCTGTATTCCTTGCTAGCAACCATCGGGCCATGAAGGACGACCGGGGTGTTTCCCACGGGCGCTGTGGGGGCCTCAAGGCCTCATGCGGTGGGTATGGAGGCGCCGGCCGGGACGGGGATTTCCGGGATGGG
>SKNJ01000056.1 GCA_007120575.1 Thioalkalivibrio sp. | reverse complement strand
CGTTGTCGATGACCTCGGCGCGGCCTTTCTCCTGGATGAATTCCTTCACCTTGGCCTGGTCGATCTTCATCGCGTCGCGCCAGGTGCCGATTACCGCGAAGTCGGAACGCTCGATGGCGTTCACGCAGTCATTCGGGCAGCCGGATACCTTGAACTTGAACTTGTACGGGAGCGACGGACGGTGCACGTCGTCGGTGAACCGGTTCAGCAGGGTGCGGTGGATGCGCTGCTCGTTGGCGCAGGATTGCTCGCAGCGCGCCGCGCCCACGCAGGACATGCCGGTACGCACGCAGGGGCCGGCACCGCCGAGATCGAAACCGTATTCATTGATCTCGTCGAAGAACTTCTGGGTATTCTCGGTATCCACCCCGATGAACATCGCGTTGCCGGTCTGGCCGTGGAAGGTGACCAGGCCGGAGCCGTACTTCTCCCAGGAGTCCGCGAGCTTGCGCAGGATGTCGGTGGTGTAGAAGTTGCCGGCCGGCGGTTGTACGCGCACGGTGTGGAATTCCTTGGAATTCGGGAAGGCGTGGCCGACTTCCGAGAAGCGCGGGATGATCCCGGAGCCATAGCCGAACACCGATACCGTGCCACCCTTCCAGTAGCCCTTGCGGGTTTCGTAGGAATGCTCCAGCTGGCCCAGCAGGTCATTGCTGATGCCCTGGATACGGTCGTCGGGGTGTTTGTCCCGCAGGCTCTTGATGCCCGAGATGAAGCTGGGCCAGGGGCCGTTCTCGAGTTCGTCGAGCATGGGGGTGGGGTGATGATTCTTGGCCATGACAATCTCCTTGCAGGGTGCCGCGTGCGTTGGGGTCACGTGCCGGGAACGCAGTCCACACAAGTGGCCGTTACCAGATCCAGCACCGATCCCTGTCCGAGGTTGTTTTAATGGGTGCCGACGCCTTGCGGCGGGCGGCGGTCCCGTCCTTCGTCTGGAGACTTTAGGCCGGCGCAATCGCACTGGACATCCTGCTGTTGGGGTGTATGGGGGGAGGGGCTTATATCCCCGTGGGTATAGGGGGAAAGGGCTTCCGGGCCCCGGCGATGCGGGCACCGGAGGGCAGAAACAGCGCCGGCCAACGCGATCCGGGCGGGTGCCGGGGCTACCCCGAAAGGAATGTTGTGGGGCGGCGGGGCCGCACTACACTGGAAATCTTCAATGCACGTGCGTGCGGCCAGTGTTCGGACGACCAGGGGCGGAGACAGCGGATCGATGAATGCCATTGCCCGGGAGACATCGGCGGCCTCGCCGTTCGATCTGGAGGCGAGTGACGCCTGGCAGGCCTGGCGCGCGGCGCGTCTGGAGCGCGGGATGCCTACGTCCGAGGATCTGTCTGTGCCACTGGTCGATGCGGCGCGGCCCGTGGAGGGCGAGCTGGCGGCGCTGCGCGAACGTATTCGCCGTCACAACCTCGCCTTCTACCGCTGTGCCCCGTCCGCCGGCGAGCTGGGCCGGCGCGGCTTCGCGGACCTTTGCGGTGCCCTGGGATTCGACCGTCCGGACCCCCACGAATGTGCCGACGAGGACGGTATTAGTGCATTGCAGGTCTGTGGCGCGGGTCGCCGGGCGGGGTATATCCCGTATACCGACCGTCCGCTGAGCTGGCATTGCGATGGCTACTACAATCCGCCGGAACGACGCATCCGCGCGATGCTGCTGCATTGTGTCGCCGATGCCCGCGAGGGCGGCGAAAACCTGTTCCTGGATCCGGAACTGCTGTACATCCGCCTGCGCGACGAGAATCCCGAATGGATCGCGGCGCTGAACGATCCGCGCGCGCTGACCATTCCCGCCAACGTGGAGAACGGCGTGACCCTGCGCGCAGCATCGACCGGCCCGGTGTTCAGTGTGGATCCGCGTTCCGGACACCTGCACATGCGCTTCACCGCGCGCACCCGCAGTATTGAGTGGCGCGACGACCCGGTGACCCGTGCGGCTGCGCAGCGCATCCACGAGATCCTGGCGGAAGAGGGCCCGGGGGTGCTGCGTCATCGCCTGGCCCCGGGCGAGGGCGTGATCTGCAATAACGTGCTGCATGCACGTACCGGATTCACGGACGACCCGGACGCCGCCGGGCATCGGCGCCTGATCTACCGGGCGCGCTTCCCGCGACGCGTTCCCGGGACCTGAACGATCGACCGGAGGAGACCGGCATGTTGTGGTTGAGCGAGTTGTTGATGCGCGAGCAGGACCAGTTGCAGTCCTTCGAGGAGCTGCTGGAGCGGGTGCGCCAGCATGCCCGCGAGGGTGAACACTTCCTGAGTTCGGATGTAAAGCCCCCGTTTCCGGACACCCCGCCCGACTGGGAAGACCGTATCGAGGCGGCCTTCACCTCGCCGCTGGGCTAGCCCGATGTTCTGGGACGACACCCCCGGCGGGGCACCGACGCAGGCCGAAGACATGGTGGATCTTTCGTTCCGCGTGCAGTGCCGCGAGCTGCCGCTCGATCACGCGCACGGCCTGTCGCGGGTCGTTTGCACCGCGCTGCCCTGGCTGCGCGACGAGGCCCATGCCGGCATTCATCTGATCCACGGCGCCGAATCCGGCAACGGCTGGGCCCGCCCGGAGCAGTCCGGCGCCGGTTTCATGCCGCTGTCGCGGCGCGCCCGACTGCGGTTGCGGCTGCCCCGGGCGCGTCTGGAGGACGCCCGGCACCTGGAAGGGCAGCGTCTGGACCTGGGGCCGGTGGTGCTGGGAATCGGAGAACTTTCGGTACTGCCCCTGCGGGCCCAGCCGGCGCTGATGGCGCGCCACGTGGTGGCCCGTTCGGACCAGGACGAAATCGCCTTTCTGCGGGAGGTCGCCGAGGCCCTGAGCGCCCTGGAGGTGCCGGTGTCGAAACTGCTGTGCGGGCGCAGCCACGAGTTGCAAACCCCGGATGGCACGCTGTTCACCCGTCGCCTGCTGGTCGCCGACCTGGACCCCGTTGCCTCGCTGCGGTTGCAGTGCGAGGGTCTGGGGCCGGGCCGACTGATGGGCTGCGGGTTGTTCAATGGGCACAAGGATGTCGCCCCGGTGCATTCGGCGCCGGGGATGATGTAGTCGCGCGGGACTTCCGCCCCTACCTCTTAAGGGGGGTAAGCGGTGCTGGATGCCGGTGCTATATTGCGGTCGGACCCTTACCAAACGTCTGGATGGAGGTTGCGAGATGAGCAACAAGCAGGAACAGATCAAGAAGCTGCTGGAGATGCAGAAGAAGTTCATCGAGTATGAGCACACCCATGGCGTGACCCCGGAGGAGTACTACCTCGCCGAGGAAGGTCACCCGCTGTACAACTACCGCCAGGAGTTCCGCGACGTCGCGATGGAGCTGGTCGACATGGCCCACGCGGAAAAGGGCTCCCACCGCTAACCGGGTGTTGCCCGTGCGGCCACGTGCCGCGCGGGTGTCAGTCTGCGAGGTATCCATGAGCCAGGCGGCGGTTCGCCAATCCCCGCAACCGGACTGGGGCACGCTCGCCCCGTTGCAGGCCGAGCTGGACCGGCACCCGGTCTATGGCCTGCGAGACCTGCGTGACCTGCGCGGGTTCATGGAATGTCACGTCTATCCGGTCTGGGACTTCATGTCCCTGATCAAGTATCTCCAGCAGCAGGTGGCCCCGGTGCGCTACCCCTGGGGTCCGGGGCCGGACGCCGCGGTGTGCCGCTTCATCAACGAACTGGTGCTGGAGGAAGAGTCGGACCGCATCCCCGGACCCGGTGGCCAGGATCGTTACCTGAGCCACTTCGAGCTGTATTGTGCGGCGATGGCCGAGGTCGGTGCCGACCCGGAGCCGGCGCGCCGGTTCGTCGCCCTGGCCACTACCCGGGGGGTCGATGCGGCGCTGGGTGCGGGGATCGCGCCGGAGCCGGCCACGCGCTTCGTGCGCCGGACCTTCGAGCGCATCGAGCGTGGCCGCCCGCACGCGGTCGCTGCCGCGCTGGCCCTGGGCCGCGAACATGTGATCCCGGGGATGTTTCGCCAGTTTCTGGCACGCATGCAGGTCGACGAGCGGGCCGCGCCGATGTTTCATTTCTACCTGCAGCGTCATATCCACCTCGACGAGGATTTTCACGGGCCGCTGTCGCTGCGCCTGGTCGAGGCGCTGTGCGGCGAGGATCCGGTGAAGATCGCCGAGGCGCAGGACGCCGCGCGGGCCGCGATCCAGGATCGCCTGGACCTGTGGGACGGTGTGCAAGCGCGCCTCG
>SKNJ01000143.1 GCA_007120575.1 Thioalkalivibrio sp. | reverse complement strand
TGCAGCTCAACTACGAGCTGCAGATCTGGTCGCAGTACCGCGACTATCGCTCCGCGGCGGTCGACAGCAGCCATGTCGATACCTTCCTGCGGCGCAACCGCATCACCCTGCTGGGCCAGTACAACGACTATGTCGGGTTCTATACCCAGCTCGAGGCGGGCGGCGACAGCCGTTACGGGCAGGACGAGCGTTCGGTCTACTACCGCGACGCCTACTTGACCCTGGACTGGACGGACGGGATCCGTTTCATGGCCGGTCGCTTCAAGAACACCTTCACCCGCGAAAACCTCGAGGCCTGTCTGGAACCGCTGACGCTGGATCGGGGCGTGATTTCCTACACCCCGTTCGGCGGCACGCGCGATACCGGTGTGGCGATGTGGGGCAACCTGGCCGATGCCAAGCTGCAGTATCGCGTGATGGTCTCCGACGGCCGCGAGGGCGACGAGGTGCCGAGTGACAACCCGCGGCTTACCGCGCGGGCGCACTACAGCTTCTTCGATCCGGAGTATTTCTACGGGTATCGCGGGACGTACCTGGGCACCCAGCGCGTGCTGACCATCGGCGCGGCCTACGACTACCAGAAGGATGCGGTCTACGCGAACCTGCCCGGTCGTCAGGATGCCCGCGACTACAGCGCCTGGACTGCGGACATCTTCTATGAAGAACCGATGGACGCAGGTACACTTACATTGTCCGCGGCGTATATGGACTACAGCGTGGATGGCGCCCTGAACTCGGGGGCCCCGTTCGCCGACACCTCCGTGGATCCGTCCGCGGAGATGAAGGCCTACTACGTGAAGGGCGGCTGGCTGTTCCCCGAGCCGATCGGTATCGGCCGTCTGCAGCTGTACGCCCGTCACGAGGGTTCCGACTTCGATCGCAACGATGATTTCTATGACCAGACCACCAATGCGATCGGTGCGAACTACTACATCGACGGGCAGCAGCTGAAGCTGACCTTCGAGTACGCTCAGGTCGACTTCGACGAAGAGCACCCGACGATCAACTCGCTGCGCGATCACAAGCAGGCGACGATCGGTTTCCAGATGCTGTTCTAGCCTCTGGTCGGATCTGCTTGCGTGCGCATTCCCCGGCACATGGATAGTGCCGCGGGCCCCATGGCTCGCGGTACCGAGGAATGTGGCCGCGAGCAGCACCGAATGGTCGTTTGCCCCGGGAAGGATTGATGAATCGATGCGAGTCGGGTCGTGGACCCGCTCGTTCCAGGTGGGAGGTGACCCATTTCCAAGTCGGAAGCCAGAATGCAGATCACGACGGGCGCCCCTGCGGTGGCCCGTCGTTTTTTGTTCCAGGGCCCCTGGTGGCTGGCCGGTGCCCTGACCCTGCTGGGCGTGGCGGCCGTGGCCTGGGTGAGTGCGACGTTTGCCGGACTGGGGCCCGCGGCCACCTGGATGGCCGCGGCATTTGCCGGGCTGGGTGCTGCGCTGGGCTATGTGGCGTCGGTGTGGTCGTATCGTCACTCGCTGCAAAGACTTTACGATGGCCTGGTCGAGGCCCAGGACGGGACACTGAGGCCGGTGGATGTACCGGAAGCGGCCGACCCGGTGCTGCAGCATCTGTACCAGGACTACAACAAGACCATCACTACCCTCAGCGGCATGTTCTCGCTGGTGGAGGACTGCCAGAACCGGGTGCTCTCCGAGCGCAACCGGATGAATGTGGTGGTCCAGGTGTTGCCGGCCGCCCTGCTGGGTGTGGACGACAATCTGCTGATCAACACTGGGAACAAGCAGGCGGCGACCCTGTTCGGGACCTCCGAGCGACGCCTGATTGGTTCCAGCCTGTTCGACATCCTGAATCTCACCGACGAGACGCGCGAGATCTTCCGCGACTCGTTTCTGTACAAGCAGGACATCCGCAACCAGGTGATCAATCTCGCAACCGACGAGGGCGAGCGCTGGCTGTCGATGAATCTGTCGTTCGTCACCGAGGACGAGGCGGAGATGGCGGCGGTAATCACGCTGCTGGATATCACCGATTACAAGTACCTGCAGGAGAGCGTGTACACGCGGGAGAAGCTGGTCGCGATGGGGCAGCTCGCGGCCGGGGTTGCGCATGAACTGAATACTCCGCTTGGCAGCATCCTCGGCTATTCGCAGTTGCTTATGGATTGCTGCGAGGACCCGACCCGCTCGCGGCACTTCGCGCGCACGATCAGCGAGGAGACCAAGCGCTGTTCGCGGGTCATCCAGAACCTCCTGAACTACGCGCGCAAGGAGACTTGCGAGGGCACCTCCTGTGATGTTCCGGTACTGATCGACGACGTCGTCGAGACCCTGATGAGCTGCCGCCTGAAACGCTCCGAAGTGACGCTGGAGCGCGAGCAGGATGAGCGCGTAGTGGTCGACGGGAGCTGTGGCGAGCTCGACATCGTGCTGACCAATCTGCTGCTGAACTCCGTGCATGCCCTGGCCGGTGTGGAACAGCCCATCATCCGCATCCGCGCCCTGCAGGCCGGCGCCGACGAGGTGGTCATCATGGTGGAGGACAATGGTCCCGGTGTGCCACGCGAGGTGCGGGCGCGCATGTTCGACCCGTTCTTTACCACCAAGGATGTCGGCGAGGGCAGCGGGCTTGGCCTGTCGATCAGCCACGCCATGATTACCCGGCGGGGCGGCGTGCTGCGCTACGACCCTGCCTACACCGAGGGGGCCCGGTTTGTCATCCGCCTCCCGAGTGCAACCTCCAGAGAGGAGTGAATTTGGACGCTTTGAAGAAGGTGCGCGACGAACCCAGTAACGATGACCCGAAGGCTGACGACCGTCCGGTCGTACTGGTCACCGAGGATGACCCCGCGATGCGCGAGCTGGTTGGCAACGTGCTTGAGGGGGTCGACGCGAACGTCGTGGTGATGGCCAGTTCGCAGGAGGCGCTGCACTACCTTGAAGAATACGAGGTCGCGGTGGTGCTGACCGATCTGTTCATGCCGAAGGTCGACGGCATGACCGTGCTGCAGTTTGCCAAGAAGCAGAACGCAACCGTTCAGGTGATCCTGATGACCGGCTACGCGACCGTGGACTCGGCCGTGGAATCCCTGAAGTCGGGGGCATTCGATTACCTGACCAAGCCGTTCGAGAACGTCGAGCTGCGCCATACCGTCGAGCGCGCCATCGAATACTGGCGTTTGAGCCACGAGAACGAGCGTCTGCGCGAGGAGAACCGGGCGATTTCCGAGGGCGACATGATGATCGGGCGCTCGGCCGGCATGGATGAGGTTCAGCGGCTGGTCGCCGCGGCGGCCGCTTACGACTGCCCGGTCCTGATCACCGGCGAGAGTGGTTGCGGCAAGGAGCTGGTCGCGCGTCAGGTCCATATGCGCGGTCCGCGCCGCGAGAATCGCTTCGTGGCGGTTAATTGCGCCGCGATCCCCGAGCAGATCATCGAGAGCGAACTGTTCGGTTACCAGAAGGGCGCATTCACCGGGGCTGAACGCGCCAAGATCGGCCTGTTCGAGACCGCGGATGGCGGGACTATCTTTCTTGACGAGATTAATAATGCGTCGCTGTCGTTGCAGGCGAAGATGCTGCGGGTGTTGCAGGACTCGACCTTCTACCGTCTGGGCGATACCGAACCCCGGCAGGTCAATGCCCGGGTCATCGCGGCGACCAACCGCGACGTGACGAGCCTGATCGAGGAGGGCTCGTTCCGTGAGGATCTGTACTATCGCCTGCGGGTGATCGAGGTTCCGATCCCGCGTCTGAGCGAGCGTCGCGATGACATCCCGTTGCTGGCATCGTATTTCGTGACCAAGTACTCGCGGCGGTTTGACAAGGAGGTCGAGGGAATGACCACCGAGGCGCTCGGCGCCCTGGTTCGCTACGACTGGCCGGGCAATGTGCGCGAGCTGGAAAACGTGATCCAGCGTGCGATCATCCTGACCCAGGGCAAGCTGATCGATGTCGACAGCCTGACCCCGGAGATCGTGGAAGGCGGAGGTGGCTTCAGCCGTCGCGCGCTGGACCATATGCAGCCGCAAACCCTCGAGGAAGTCGAGGTGTACTTTATCCGCAAGACCCTGCGGGAAACCGGCGGGGATCGCGCACTGTGTGCCGAGATCCTCGGAATCGACAAAAGCACCCTGTGGCGCAAGATCAAGCGCTACGGCGTGGAGGAATGAACATGCCCGCAATGACACGCCATTCGATCCTGCTGGCCGGCCTGTTGGTGGGCGCCATGCTGTTCGCCGCGCCGG
>SKNJ01000026.1 GCA_007120575.1 Thioalkalivibrio sp. | reverse complement strand
TCCAGGGGGTCTCCGTGCACTACCCGGGGCAGCGCACGCCGGCACTGGCGGGTATCGATCTTGTGATACAGCCCGGGGCGCAGCTTGCGCTGACGGGGCCCAGTGGCAGTGGCAAGTCCACTCTGCTCGCCGTTTGCGCCGGCTTCCTTTCACCGACCGCCGGTAGCATCCGGCGCCATCCGGACGCGCGCCATTTCGCCTGGATCGACCAGGATTCGCATCTGTTCCACGGCAACCTGCGCGAAAACCTGCAACTCGCCCGCCACGAGCCGATCGCGGATGCGGACATGGCCGGCGCCCTGCAACAGGCGGGCCTGCCGCTGGATGCCCCCGAACTGCCGGATGGACTGGACACCGCCGTTGGCGAGGCTCGTCACGGCCTCTCCGGCGGCCAGGCCCAGCGCGTGGCCGTGGCGCGCGCCCTGCTCTCCGGCCACCGCCTCTGGCTGCTCGACGAGCCCACCAGCGCGCTCGACGCGGATACCGAACAGGCCCTGCTGGACACGCTGTTCCGGCTGGCCGACGCGCGGGGGCTTGCACTGGTGATCGCGAGCCACCACGCCGCTATTCAGGAGCGCTGCCCACAACGCCTCGAGCTGGCACCCGCCACACCGGAGGCCCGCCATGCGTAATCAGACGCGCGCGGAGCTGGCCTTCCTGCACCGCGTGTTCCGGCAGCGCCGGGGCTGGTACTGGGGCGCCTGGGGCCTGCTCGCAGTGACCTGGGTGGCCGGCATTGCCCTGCTGGCGCTGTCCGGCTGGTTCATCACAGCCACCGCCCTGGCCGGGGCCGGTCTGCTGGCCACCCTGGATCTCTACGTGCCATCCGGCGGCATCCGCACCGCCGCGATCAGCCGCACGCTGGCGCGCTACTTTGAACGGCTGGTCAGCCACGAGGCCGTGCTGCGCAGCCTGGCCGACCTGCGCGGCCGCAGCTTTCGCGGCCTCGCGGCGCTCCCCATGGAACGCATCCGCGCCTTCCGCAGTGGCGACCTGCAGACGCGCCTGACTGGCGATATCGATACCCTGGATGCGATGCCGCTGCGCGTCGCCGGCCCGATGATCGCGGCGGCATTGAGCCTGATCGTCACGCTGATCATTACCGCCTGGCTTGCGCCGTGGCCCGCCACGGCGTTGCTCGCGGCCTCGGGTGTCACAACGCTTGCGGTCTCCGCGCTGCTCGCCCTTGCCGGGCAGCGGCGCAGCCACGCGCTGGTGCAGGCGCGGGCCCGCGAACGGGTTGGCCTGTTCGATTACATCGGGGGCCTGGCCGAGCTGTTGGCCTACGACCGCGCGCGCGAACGCGAGGCCACCCTGCGCCGGGGCAATGCGGACTACGCCCGCCAGCAACGGGCACAGGAGGCCTTCGGGGTGGGGTCCGAACAGATCGTCCAGGGGCTGGTGGGCGCCGCCGCCCTGATGATGCTGGTGCTCGCACTCGGCTGGTATCGAGACGGGGCCCTCACCGCGCCAGTCGCGGTCCTCCTGCCGCTGATGACCCTGGGACTCGGCGAGGTGCTGGGCAGCCTGCCCGGTGCGTGGTGGCGCGCCGGCGAAAGCCTGGAGGCCGCCGGACGCGTGCAGAAGCTGGAGCACGCTGCGGCCCCGCAAACGCCAGGCGAACCCCTGCAGCCCCAGTCCGCTCCCAGCCGTCCCCCCACGCTGAAAGCGGAGGCCCTGGCCATCGGCTTTCGGCGCGAGTGCCCCTTGCTGGGGCCGATCGATCTCGTCCCCGCGCACGGTCATCCCCTGGTCATCAGCGGGCCCAGCGGACGCGGCAAGAGCACGCTTCTGGATACCCTCGCCGGCGAACTCGCGCCTCTCGACGGGTATGTGTCTCTGGGGGAGGCAGATCTGGAAACAATCGCCACCGATACCCGCTACCGGCATATCAGCTACCTCCCCCAGGGCCTGCAACTCCCGGACACGAGCATTCGCGCCATTCTGAACCCGGGCACGACGACCGTGGGCGACGAAGCCTTGTGGGAGGCCCTGGAACGGGTGGATCTCGCGACCAGCGTACGCGACACCGACGAGGGTCTGGACTACCGCATCGGAGAGGGCGGCGCCTATCTCTCCGGCGGCCAGCGTCGCCGCCTGGCACTGGCGGCCGTGGTGCTTCAGGAGCGGCCCGTGGTGCTGCTCGATGAACCCTTTTCCGGCCTGGACGCGGCGACGCATGCCCGTGTCCTCGAGCGCATCACCCCCTGGCTGGCCGAACGCCAGTGCGTGCTGGTCACCCATGCCCCGAACTCTCTCCCCGGTAACTGGCCCCGTCTGCGCCTGGCGTGACCCGCGCCTTCCCTTCGGTCGTCCTGTGGGCGGTGGCCTCGGCACCTCATCCCTGCCTTGCCGCAGGCCGAGGATGGGAACGCCCTCCATCTCGGCGCAACGATCGCCGGGCCGCGGACGACGAGGGAAGACAACGAGAGGAGGTGCAAATGTGTGCCGGCTGGCGGCCTTGACCGCCCCCGGGGCCCTCGCTACCTTCGCCAGAGGGGCCGCGTTCGCCGTGCTGTCAGGAAGCCACCTTAGTGTTTCCGCTGGCGAGCACGGAGCAGGGCTGCAGGGCCCAGCCCCGGAGCCTGCAGGTTTCGGACAAGGCCGGTTAGTACGAAGGCGTCACTCGATCCTGAACCCGTTCATCCCGTACGTGCCCGGGTGAGTGATGGCAAGGCAGCAAGGTCTTGTGATGCCCTGTCGTTGCCAACGCGCTCGCGTACATTGATCTTTTTTCCCGACCCGGAGCGTCCCGGGGGGCCCAAGGCAGCGACCAAGAAGACGGCATGTCACATCCCTCGAAAGTTACGGCACTGGTACCGGCCTATCAGGCCGCCGAGTTCATCCAGGCCACGCTCGATTCGCTGTCCGCACAGACCTGGCCGCATCTCGAGGTGCTGATCTCGGTCGACGTCTGTGACGATGGCACCTACGAGATCTGCCGCGCACACGCCGATCGTGACCCCCGGTTTCATGTCGTTCGTCAGCAGGGCGAACGCCTGGGTTACTCGGGCAACTGCAATTTCCTGATTGCCCACGCCGAATCCGACTATGCGATGCTGGCGTTCCACGATGACCTGCTGGCCCCCACGTTCACGGCTAAATTGTGTCGTGTCCTCGATCAGCGCCCCGAGGTGGTCCTGGCATTCGCGGATACCCATCTGAGCAATGTCGATGGTTCGGAAGAACATTGGGAGTTCACGGACCTGGAGGGTCTCGAGACGCCGCGCCAGCGCGGCATGCTCATGCAGGGCCGGCCACCGCTTTGGTGGGTGCCCAACCGTGGCATGTTTCGGGTCGATCGCGCGCGGACGATTGGCGGCATCAAGCCGCATCGGGCGGACGAGTTTTCGGTCGACTATCCCTGGCTGTTCCACATGAGCCTGCTTGGTGAATTCGCGCGCGTCCCCGAGGTGCTGGTGCACAAGCGCTATCAGCCGCGCAGCCTGTCGCGGGGCTGGGAGTTCAGCCTCAGACAACACTTCGAGGTGACCGCGTCATGCATGCGCGAGCTCTGGAACGCGGAAATCGCCACTGAGGACAAGCTCGCAATCGCGCGTCCCCTGTCCGACCGGTTGCGGCGGATGGAGGAGCAGATTGCGGGGAAGAAACCGCCACTCATGACCCGTATTCGGCGTCGGTTGCGCATCCGCAGCCGTCTGCGCCGCTGGTGGAGTCGGTACCGGTGACCGGCAGCCCTGGGCCCGTGATATGAACGCTCGGTCCTGCGGTGACGGCATGTGCGAGAAACGCCCGACCCTGATTCCGCTTATGCGCATCCATGACTCGCGGGGTTCGCTCCTGCCGCTAGGGAGACGCTGATGTAATCGCACGTCCGCGTTGGTGCCCCCTGTTTTCCGAGACAAGGCGCGTCGTGTAGCGGGTAGTGGTTCTACCCGCAAGCGGCGCAACGCAGGATCGGGGAACAGGGGGCACCAACCCCACAGACCATTGAAAGTCGGGGCTCGGCCGCTTTTGCGCGCGCACTGCGTTGCGGCTCCCTTGTGCAGAATGACTGCACGGCAGTCACCGCGCCTTGTTCGCACGCAAAAGCGACTCGAGCGCGGACGTGCGATTACATCAGCGTCTCCCTGGAATGGGAGGGCCTGCCGTTCCGGCCGCAACGCATCTTCACCATCAATGGTGTGCCGCCGGGCACGGTGCGCGGCTGCCATGGGCACCAGACATGCGCCCAGTTGCTGGTGGCGATCGCGGGGGAGATCGAG
>SKNJ01000228.1 GCA_007120575.1 Thioalkalivibrio sp. | reverse complement strand
TGATCGGGGTGCCGTGGGCGTCGTCCGCGCAGACATAGAGGACCTCGTGGCCACGCGCGCGCTGGAACCGCACCCAGATATCGGTCTGGATGTATTCCACCAGGTGGCCCAGGTGGATCGGACCGTTGGCGTAGGGCAGGGCGCTGGTGACGAGGATCTTGCGCGGGGTTTCGGTCATCTGGGCTTCGGCCTTCGGTGGGGGTCCGGTTCACGGGAGCCGCTATTGTCCGGTGTGTCCGGCGGCTTGTCGAGGCGGGGCGCGGGCTGCGGCAGCTTGTCCACAGAAGGTGTGGATAACTTTGTGGGTAACCCGGTGGAAGATGCCCGAAACCCTTGCCACACAAGGCCTGATGACAGATTGGTTAAAAAACGTTCACTTTATTTTTCTATCCGAAAAACAAATGGATGGGGGAACTTTATGGAGTGAATTAGTCGTTTTTGATGCTATCTCGGCGCGTTTGGCCCGTTTGCTCCGGGTTTGTGCATAAAGCGGGCCGATCGGGGTTGACACGAGCGCCTGGGCGCAATCCGTTTCGCACCAAAGTACCAACGCGTCGTGCTGTCATTGGCGTAGCGCGCGAAGCCCAGTAGAATCGCGCGATCACCCAACTTGTATGGCGGACCTTGACCCTATGGCTGAACTCTCGCGCGAGCAGATCGAAACGGCCCTGAAGACCGTTCAGGACAAGTATCTCGAACAGGACCTGGTCACCGCGGGCGAGGTCAAGGACATCCGCATCGAGGGATCGCGGGCCGCGATCGACATCCAGCTCGGTTACGTGGCCAGTGGCTATCACGACGAGTTGCGTGCCGCGATCCAGGGTGCGCTGGCGGGCGTGGCCGGTCTCGAGTCGTCGGAAGTGACCATCGGTACGAAGGTCACCACCCACGCGGTGCAGAAGAGCCTGAAGCCGATGTCCGGCATCAAGAACATCATCGCCGTGGCCTCCGGCAAGGGCGGGGTGGGCAAGTCCACCACCGCGGTGAACCTGGCGCTGGCCCTGGCCGCCGAGGGCGCCCAGGTCGGCATCCTCGACGCGGACATCTATGGCCCGAGCCAGCCGCGCATGCTCGGCATCAAGGGCAACCCGGAATCCAAGGACGGCAAGACCATGGAGCCGCTGGAGCGCCACGGCGTGCAGGCGATGTCGATCGGCTTCCTGATCGAGGAGGACACGCCGATGATCTGGCGTGGCCCGATGGTTACCCAGGCGCTGGAGCAGCTCCTGAACGAGACCAACTGGAAGGAGCTGGACTATCTGATCATCGATCTCCCGCCGGGCACGGGTGATATCCAGCTGACCCTGTCCCAGAAGATCCCGGTGTCCGGCGCGGTGATCGTGACCACGCCGCAGGACATCGCCCTGCTCGACGCGCGCAAGGGCCTGCGCATGTTCGAGAAGGTCGAGGTGCCGGTGCTTGGTATCATCGAGAACATGAGCATCCATATCTGTTCGAAATGCGGGAACGAGGAACACATCTTCGGCTCCGGCGGCGCCGAGGGCATGGCCGAGGAGTTCGGTGTCGACATGCTGGGGGCGCTGCCACTGGACATCCACATTCGTGAACAGGCCGACGGCGGCGAACCCACCGTGGTGGCCGCGCCGGACAGCCGGATTACCGAGATCTATCGCGAGATCGCCCGGCGTACCGCCGCCAAGCTGGCGGAGCAGTCGCGCGACTACAGCAGCAAGTTCCCGAATATCGTGATCCAGAACAGCTGATGCCGGAAGGCCGGGCATGAGCATCAAGTCGGATCGCTGGATCCGGGAGATGGCCGAGACGAAGGGCATGATCGAGCCCTTCGAGCCCGGTCAGGTGCGCCATCGCGACGACCAGCGGATCATCTCCTATGGTACGTCCAGCTACGGCTATGACGTCCGCTGCTCGGACCACTTCAAGATTTTCACCAACATCAACTCGAGCATCGTCGATCCCAAGGGGTTCGACGAGGGCAGCTTCGTCGATGTGCACTCCGACGTCTGTATCATCCCGCCGAACTCGTTTGCCCTGGCGCACACGGTGGAGTACTTCCGCATCCCGCGCGACGTCCTCACCATCTGCCTCGGCAAGTCGACGTACGCGCGTTGCGGCATCATCGTGAACGTGACCCCGCTGGAACCCGAGTGGGAAGGCCACGTGACGCTCGAGTTCTCCAACACCACCCCGTTGCCGGCCAAGATCTATGCCAACGAGGGCGTGGCGCAGATGCTGTTCCTGCAGTCCGACGAGATCTGCGAGACGTCCTACCGGGACCGTGGCGGCAAGTACCAGGGCCAGCGCGGCGTAACCCTGCCGCGTACCTGAGGGCCCGACCGGAGGTCACATGCGCATCGTGGTCGCACTGGGCGGCAACGCCCTGCTGCAACGTGACGAAACCCCGACGGCCGAGGCCCAGCAGCGCAACGCGCGCCGCGCCGCGGAGGCCATCGCGGTCCTCGCCCGTGAGCACGAGGTGGTGGTAACCCACGGCAACGGTCCCCAGATCGGTCTGCTGGCCAACCAGGCGGAGCAGGACCCGGGTGGCTGGCCGCTCGACGTGGTCGGTGCCGAGAGCGACGGGATGATCGGCTACATCCTCGCGCGCGAGTTGCACAATGCCCTGGGCCACGACCGGGTCCTCGGGTTGCTGACCCAGACCGAGGTCGATCCCGACGATCCCGCCTTCGGGCACCCGCAAAAGTTCATCGGCCCGGTCTGGTCCGAGGCGCAGGGCCGGGCGATGGCGGCCGAGCGCGGCTGGACCGTGGCGCGTGACGGCGATGCCTGGCGTCGGGTGGTGCCTTCGCCCGAGCCGCAGCGCCTGCTGGGGATGGATGCCCTGGCGCCGCTGGTTGCCGGTGGCGCGGTGGTGATCTGTGCCGGGGGCGGCGGTGTGCCGGTGGCACGGGATGCGGCGGGGCGGCTGTACGGGGTCGAGGCGGTGATCGACAAGGATCTGACGGCCGCCCGGCTGGCCGGCCAGCTCGCCGCCGACTGGCTGCTGATGCTGACCGATGTCGACGGTGTCTATGCCGGATGGGGGCAGTCGGACGCGCGGCGCCTGGATACGTTGTACCCGTCCACGCTGGATCCGGATCGCTTCCCCGCCGGGTCCATGGGACCCAAGATGCGTGCCGCCTGGCGTGTGGCCCGAACCGGTGCGCGTGCGGGAATTGGCGCGTTGCAGGATGCCTCGGCCATCATCGCGGGTCAGCGTGGCACCCGCGTCCTCCCGGACGCCTGAGCGGCCACGGCGTGTACGCATCGGAGGTTCGGGAACAATGCAGCGAAGCGGATGGTTGGCAGTCATCGGGATTCTTCTGGCGAGTGCAGGGCTGGCGGCCTGCCAGGGCGCCGGCGATGAGTCGCAGGGCGCGCCTGCGCAGGGGCTGGAACGCGATATGGCGCCGCGTGACATGTCCGGCGACGAGGCGCGGCGGCCGCAGCAGGCCGGTATGCCGGCCGCGGACGTCAAGCGCACCACCGACTAGCAGCCCCTGACTGTTTGCGGGGCTTCGGCCGGGCCGCCTGCCTGTTAGTGGCTGGTCCTGGTTCGTCCTCCGGTGTTTACCTGCCTTCGTCCTGGCCGCCTGCCAGGCGGCCGGCTGAAGGCACGTAAACACGAAGGCCTGAGCCAGGCCAGGCCTATGCGAGGCGGGCGGCGGGTGCGAAGGCGCCGGAAACGCGGGCGTCAGCGGCAGAACGGCCAGATCTGGTAGAAGCGGCGGCAGCGGAACCGCGATTCGCAGCCCGCGAGCTGGGTCTCGTAGCGCTGAGCACGCTGTGCGACCTGACGCGCAATCTGCTGCACCTGTGGCTTGGCGCGGTAGCTCCCCCGACTGTAGCCGCCCTGGCCTTCGTGATAGGCCAGATACAGGTGTTCCGGGTTATCCAGCGAGACGCCGGTCATGCGGCGGGTGCGATCGTTGTACCAGCCAACGAAGTCGGTGGCGTGCTTCATGTGGGAACGGCGTGCGAAGCGGCTACCGGCCTCCTCGCGGTATTCGCCCCATACCGGATCCTGGGCCTGGGCATAACCACGTGCGGACGACGGGCGCTTCCACGGGATGATGCCCAGCAGACGTTCGCGCTCCGGGCGCACGTGGCTGCGAAACGACGACTCCTGCTGGATGAAGGCCATCTGCGTGGCGATCGGGGTGCCCCATTCCTTCTCGGAGGCGCGCGCATGGTCGTACCAGCGCGGCTGATCGGCGAAGATCTCGCAGATATTGCTCTGGTCCTGTGGCGGGGAGGGTGCCAGGGTCGCGCAACCGGTCAG
>SKNJ01000039.1 GCA_007120575.1 Thioalkalivibrio sp. | reverse complement strand
TCGCGGGTGGACGCCGGCGATGGTGGCGCGCATGAACCAGGACATGCAGTTTCCGTCGCTGCACGCCCGCGCGATCCTGGGGCACGACCCGCGCCCGTTCCACCCAACCCGGGATGACCTGGCCCGGTAGGAGCCGAGCCCTCTCGGCGATTGCGGCGTCGCCAGCGCCCCATCGGCCAGAGGGCTGGCCTCCTGCGGTTTGGTGGCCTCGTCAGCGCGCCATCGGTGGCGACGCACGACAGGGCGCTTTGCGCGTGGGTGCGGGCGTGGATGAGGGGTTTGCCGGCAAGCCAGGCTATTGCTGTTGTTCGGCCCAGCGGGCGAAGTCAGTGTATACGCGGATGGCCGGCACGATGGCGGCGATGACACGGTCCAGGTCAATGGTGTCGTAGAGGTGTGTCAGCACATTGCGCATGGCACAGGCGTCCATGAGCTGGTTTGCCAGGTCCTCGTCCAGGTCCAGGCGTTCGCGCAGCGTCAGGAATACCTCGCGGTAGCTTGCGGCAAGCCTATGTCCATTGCGCCGCAACAGTTGGAGGCCGATGTCGGCGGATGACTCGCAGAGCAGCTGTAGCAGGCGTTCGATCGCGTAGTGATCGCGCCGCTGTTCGCGCGGTTCCAGCGCAGCGTACTGTTCCAGATCAAGCAGGAACTGGCGGAGCATGTCCAGCTTGCGCTGCATGATTTCCGATGATTCAGGCGGCATCCGGATCCTCCTCCCGGTGCCGCTGGAAGAGGACCGCATCGGCATGCAGGAAAAATGCCCGGTCCTGCTCTGCGTGGAAACGCCCGGGCCGGGCCTCGTACAGGCAGGCGCCGTCGCGGAAGACCTGGAAGCGCAGGAGCGGGGACGTCCCGTCAGTGAGCACCAGCAGATCGACTGGCTTGGGCTGGAGCACGTCTTCGAGTTCCCTCTGCCAGCGCCCCTGGGTCATGAGGTCCGGCACCGCCGCTGGCTGAATCGCCAGGTCGATATCGCGTCCCTCGCCTTGTCGCGCCACCGATCCGAACAGGATGACCAGTTGCCACCCATGGGTCCGGGCAAGTTCGGCGATACGCCTGGTCTGATCTGGTTGCAACATCCCGTTTGCCAGTAGGTCTGTGTGCCCATTGTCGGTAACAGCGTACCAGAGCCATACGGGTTCCACCGTCTGGCGGTGCCTCCCCGCCCACGCAGGAGCCGAGCCCTCTCGGCGATTGGGGCGCTGGATGTGCCCGATCGGCCAGGGGGCTGGCCTCCTGCGGGGGCGTGGCGTCGGTGGGTCAGCGGGTGCCGAAGACGACGATGGTCTTGCCGCGGGCGGTGATCAGGCCGCGTTCTTCGAGATCCTTGAGGACGCGTCCGGCCATTTCGCGCGAGCAGCCGACGATGCGCGCGATCTCCTGGCGGGTGATGCGCAGTTGCATGCCGTCGGGGTGGGTCATGGCGTCGGGCTGGCGGGCCAGATCGAGCAGGGTGTGGGCGATGCGGCCGGTGACGTCGACGAACGCGAGGTCCATGACCTTGCGCGAGGTCTGGCGCAGGCGCGTGGCGATCTGGCTGGTCAGCAGCATCAGGATTTCGGAGTCGTGCTGGACCAGTTCGCGGAACTGGGTGTAGGGGATCTCCGCGGTCTCGGTGTCCTCGCGGGTGGTGACGGTCGCGCTGCGCGGGTCATCCTCGAACATGCCGAGTTCGCCGAAGAATTCGCCGGGATTGAGGTAGGCCAGGACCAGTTCGTGGCCATTGTTCTCGCCCAGCACGGACACCGAGCCACTCACGATGTAGTAGAGCGTGTCGGGCACGCTGCCGGAATGGATGATGGTGGTGCGCTTGCGGTAGTGCCGACGATGGCAGTGTCCGAGAAAGCGTTCCAGGGCGGGTGACGGCTGGGCCGGCTTGTAGGCGAGCGGGTTTTTCATGGCTTCCATCATGGCGTCCCGGGGTGGTTCGCGAAATCGACCGCCAGTGTAATCCAGTGCTTCGCCCCCGTTGCGCCGGGCATGCTGGACGGGTTCACAAAACAGCGGATCGGGCCGCGATTTTGTGCATTGGGTCCGCGCTGATTAGAGTCCCTCTCAGTATAGGCAATGACAGGGAATACGCACATGCAGGTTCAAGTGAAGTGGCTGGACCAGGTGGCTTTTGTGGGCGAGACCGACAGCGGTCATGCCGTGGTGATGGACGGGGCCCCGGACGCCGGCGGGCGCAATCTGGGGGCGCGGCCGATGGAGATGCTGCTGCTGGGGCTCGGGGGCTGTACCAGTTTTGACGTGATCGCGATGCTGAAGAAGGCGCGTCAGGACGTGCTGGACTGCCACGTGACTGTGGACGGTACGCGCGCGGAGAGTGTGCCCAAGGTGTTTACCGACATTCACGTGCACTTCAGGGTGTACGGGCGCGAGCTGTCCGAAAAGCACGTGCGCCGGGTGGTGCACCTGTCGGCCGAGAAGTACTGCTCGGCGTCGCTGATGCTGGGGGCCTCGGCCAACGTGACCCACGATTTCGAGATCATCGAGGGTCCCGCGCCGCGCGCCTGATGCCGGTGCGGCTTTGAATCGGTGCCGCGGACGTCTACAATTCGGCGCTCCCCGCGGCCCGGGCAAGAGGATACGCCATGCCCCGTCACAAGAAGCAGATCAAGCTCCACGGGTTCAACAACCTGACCAAGAGCCTGAGCTTCAATATTTACGACATCTGCTATGCCTCGGGCGAGCGGCATCGCGACGAGTACATTGCCTATATCGATGAGGCCTACAACGCGCAGCGCCTCACCCAGATCCTGACCGATGTCGCGCACCTGATCGGGGCGAATATCCTGGATATCTCGCGCCAGGACTACGACCCGCAGGGGGCCTCGGTGACCATGCTGATCTCGGAGGAGCCGGTGGCCACCGAGAAGATCGGCTATACCGAGGGGCCCGGCCCGCTGCCGGAGACCGTGGTCGGGCACCTGGACAAGAGTCACATCACCGTGCACACCTATCCGGAGGCGCATCCGGAGGGCGGCATCGCGACCTTCCGTGCCGATATCGATGTGTCCACCTGCGGGCGCATCTCGCCGCTGCGGGCCCTGAACTACCTGATCCACAGCTTCGAGTCCGACATCGTGATCATGGACTACCGGGTGCGCGGTTTTACCCGTGATGTGCGCGGCAAGAAGCACTTTATCGATCACAAGATCAATTCCATCCAGGACTTCCTGTCGCGCGACACCCAGGAGAAGTACCAGATGGTGGATGTGAACGTGTACCAGGAGTACCTGTTCCACACCAAGATGGTGCTGAAGGACTTCGACCTGGACAGTTACCTGTTCGGGCTGGGCAAGGACGACTACTCGGCGAAAGAGGCCAAGCGCATCGCCAAGCTGCTCAAGCACGAGATGATGGAAATCTTCTACGGGAAGAACATGAGCAGTCCTGGCTGACTCGGTGCCGCCGGGTGTGCTCGGCGGGCGAAGCGTTTGGCCGCGTTGGGGGTGGTCGTGGGCGAGGCCCGATCGGCGAGGGGGCTCGCCTCCTACGGTTTGGTGGCCCCGTGACGTGTAGGAGCCCAGCCCTCTGGGCGATGGGGCGCTGGTGATGCCGGATCGGGGGGGCTCGCCTCCTACGGTTTGGTGGCCCGTGACGCGTAGGAGCCCAGCCCTCTGGGCGATGGGGCGTTGGCGAGCGGGGTCAGGCTTCTTCGCCGAAGCGGTTGGCGACCAGGTCGGCCAGGGCGTCCAGTGCCTGGTCGGCGTCCTCGCCTTCGGCCTGGATGGTGATTTCGCTGCCCTGGGCCGCGGCCAGCATCATGACTCCCATGATGCTTTTTCCGTTGACTTCCTGCTGGTTGCGGGCGACGGTGATGTCGGCGACGTACTGGCTGGCCAGGCTGACAAACTTGGCCGCCGCGCGCGCATGCATCCCCAGCCGATTAACGATGGGAACTGCGCGCTGCGGCATCGCTGCATTCCTGGTCGCAGAGTAGGATTCCATCGTGCCCCCCGGACAGTGCCTTGTTGACCAGCTCGCTCAGGGGCAGGTGGCGGTAGTTGAGCACGCGGACCAGCATCGGCAGGTTGACCCCGGCGACCACGCGCGCGTTTGCGCCGCGCGCGACCCGGCTGGCGACATTTGACGGGGTGGAACCGAACATGTCGGTGAGGATCAGTACGCCCTCGCCATGGTCCAGCGTGGTCAGGCGCTCGCGGGCGCGCGCCAGCACCTCGTCGGGGTCGTCGTTCTGGGACATGGCCATGGACTCGCAGTCCTCGGGGAGCTCTCCGAGCATGCTGCGCGCGGTCTGCAGCAGAGTGTCGCCGAGGTTTTGATGCGTGATCAGAAGGAGACCGACGCCCATGGATCTACTCCGATTGTGGGTTCCGGGCGGGAGCTTCGACCGTGTCCATGGCCTACGACTTCCCCAGCTCCCGGTGACGGGTGCTAACAGTAACATGTTCGCGGCCATTCCACGCCCCCGCAAGGCGTTCGACCAGGTACACCGAACGGTGGCGCCCGCCGGTGCAGCCGACGGACACGGTCAGGTAGCTGCGGTGGCCGTCGTGGAAGCGCGGGACCCACTGTGTCAGCAGCCCATGGATGCTGTCGAACATGGTCCCGACCTCCGTGTGTCCTTCAAGGTAGCCGATCACCTCCGGGTCGCGTCCGGTGAGCGGCGCAAGCTCGGGCTCGTAGTAGGGGTTGGGCAGGCAGCGCACGTCGAACACGAAGTCGGAATCCATCGGCGCGCCGTGCTTGAAGCCGAACGACTGGAACAGTACGGATAGTTCATCGCCGCCCGGGCCACCGATGCGTTCACGCAGGGTGCGCGCGAGTTCGTGCATCGACAGGCGGCTGGTGTCCACGGTCAGGTCGGCTTCGCCGGCGACGTGCCCCAGCCATTCGCGTTCCCTCTCGATCGCCTCCATCAGCGGGAGGCCGTCGCGTGCCAGCGGGTGGCGTCGGCGGGTCAGGTGATAGCGCCGCAGCAGGACATCGCTGGACGAGTGCAGGAACAGCACCTCGACCTGGAGGCCGTCGCCGCGCAGCTCGCGCAGCAGCCGGCCGAAGCCCTGCAGGGCTTGGAGGCCGCTGCGCACGTCCACGCCCACCGCCAGGTGCCGGTCCTGGTCCGGGTCGTACGGGCCCTGCCGGACCTGCGCGATCAGTTCGGGCAGCAGGGGCAGGGGCAGATTGTCGACACAGAAGTAGCCGGCGTCTTCGAGGGTGTGCAGGGCGACGGTCTTGCCGGATCCGGAGAGTCCGCTGACGATCAACAGGCGCATGCGGGGGTTCAGCCCTCCGGGTCGGGGTTGGGGACGGTGGTCGCGGGCATCGCCCGATGGTAGGGCGGCTCGTCGGGTTTGCCAGTCATCTGGCGGCGCTGGCGCGCGCGCAGGTCGTCGCCGGCGACGTAGCCCTGCATGTGCAGCATGTGGTTGCGGACCGCGGCCTCGATCATCACCGCGATGTTGCGTCCAGGGGCGACTGGCAGGCTGATCAGTGGGATGCGCAGGCCGAGGATGTCGATCTCGCCACGCCGGCCGTTGAGACGGTCGTCGGGGACCGGCGAGGGCTCGGTATGATCGCGCAGATCGATGATCAGGCGCAGGTATTTGCCGCCCTTGATCGCCGAGTCGCCGTACATGGCGCGGATGTTCAGGACGCCGAGCCCGCGCACCTCCAGCAGGTCCTGCAGCAGCGGCGGGCAGTGGCCGCGCACGATGTCCGGGGCGATGCGCGCGAATTCGGGGGCGTCGTCCGCGATCAGCCGGTGGCCGCGCGAGATCAGTTCCAGAGCGACCTCGCTCTTGCCGACACTGGAGGCGCCGCTGATCAGCACGCCGATCCCGAGGATCTCCATGAACACCCCGTGGCGAACTTCGAAATGTGCCAGTCGCTGCTGCAGGAAGTAGCGCAGCAGCGCGATGACCTCGTGGCTGCCGCTGCCGGAACCGAGGATGACCGGGAGCGCGCCGGGCGGGGCGTCCGGCATGCGCGCGAATGGCTGGGTGTCCTCGGCGAAGATCACCGCCGTGGTGCCGGCACGGGTCATTTCGAGGGTCAGCTGATCGCGCTGGTCTTCGGTCAGGCCGGCGATATAGCGCGACTCGAAATCGCCGATGACCTGGATGCGGTTGGGTCGGATCAGATTCAGGTGGCCGGCGAGCGGGAGGTCGTCGCCATCGCCCCCGATCAGCAAGCGGTCGGAAGCGTCCTGTTCGCCATGCACGTAGTGCAGGTCAAGGCGGCTGCCAAGCGCCTGGATCAGGTCGTCCAGCCGGATGTCGCGGGCAATCCCGCCTTCACCCAGGGCCTCGTTCATGCCCGGATCCCGGGGGGCTGGCTGGTGGCGTGATGCGGGGGCATCGTGGACATTAGCCGGAGGCGAACGCCGCCCGCAGCGCTCCCTCCAGCCCCCTGGTGTCCGCGGCGCGGCGCAGGGATGCGATGGTGTCCGGCTGCGAGATCCCGCGCGCAAGCTGGGCCAGCAGGTCCAGGTGCTCGCTGGTGGCGGCTTCGGGGACCAGCAGGCCGATCAGGATATCGACCGGCTCGTGGTCCATGGCGTCGAAATCGACCCCGCGGTCCAGGCGCAGGACCGCGACCCGCGGATCGTTCAGCTCGCCCAGCCGCCCATGCGGGATGGCGATCCCATGGCCCAGCCCGGTGGAGCCGAGTTTCTCGCGCGCCGACAGCGCCTCGAACGTGGCGCCGGTGCCCGGCCCGTCGTCCCCGCTGGCGAGCAGTTCCGCCAGGGTCTCGAGTGCCCGTTTCTTGCTGGAGCATTCGGGCTCCAGCAGGATTCGCTCGGGGGTGAACAGCTCGGCAATGGACATGGTTTTATTCGGTCGGCTCGCGGTTGCGCTGGGCGCCCTCGGCACGGTGGTGATCCTTGACCTTCTCCTTGTGCTTGATCAGCTGGCGGTCGACCTTGTCGATCAGGCCGTCGATCGCGGCGTACATGTCGTCGTGACTGGCTTCGGCGTGGATGTGATTGCCGCTGACCTGGAGGTTGGCTTCGGCCTTGTTGTGCAGGTTCTGGGTCTTTTCGTGGGTCAGCACCACATGCACGTCGATCACCTTGTCGAAATGCCGCTCCAGCTTCGCGAACTTCTCGTTGACGTAGTCGCGCAGGGCGTCGGTAATATCGACATGGTGGCCGGTCAGGTTGATTTGCATGGTCAGGCTCCTTTCGGTTTGGTTCCGCTGGGCATGGCTGCCATCTGCCGGCGTTCGCTGGAAGAGGGCAGGTGCATGGCCTCGCGGTATTTGGCCACGGTACGTCGGGCCACGTTGATGCCGCGATCCGACAGGATCTCGGCGAGTCGGGCGTCACTCAGCGGCTTGTTTGGCGGTTCGTTGCCGATCAGTTCGCGAATCATGGCACGGATCGCGGTCGCGGAGCATTCGCCCCCATCGCTGGTGCCGACGTGACTGGAAAAGAAGTACTTGAATTCGAACACCCCGCGCGGGGTGTGCATGTATTTCTGGGTGGTGACCCGCGAGATGGTGGACTCGTGCATCTCCAGGGTCTCGGCGATGTCGCGCAGGATCAGTGGCTGCATCGCGACCTCGCCATGCTCGAGAAAGCCCTGCTGGCGTTCCACGATGGCCTGGGCCACGCGCAGCAGGGTCTCGTTGCGGCTGTGCAGGCTCTTCAGGAACCAGCGCGCCTCCTGCAGCTGGTCGCGCATGAACGCGCTGTCACGGGCATCGGCAACCTGCCGGACCATGCCGGCGTAGAGGTCATTGATGCGGATGCGCGGGGCGATCTCGGGGTTCAGGTCTACGCGCCAGCCGTCGGTCTCGTGGCGGACATAGACATCCGGGACCACGTATTCGGAGGTGGCGTTGCTGATCTGCGCGCCCGGGCGCGGGTTCAGGGTGCGGATCAGGTCCAGCGCGCGCGCCAGTTCGTCGGGATCGCGCACGCCGGACTGGCGCTGCAGGGCGCGATAGTCGCGCCGCGCCAGGCTGTCCATGCCGTGCGCCAGGATCGCCTGGGCGGCATCCCGCGACGGGGCATCCGGGGCCAGCTCGCGGAGCTGGATGTCCAGGCATTCCTGCAGGTTGCGCGCGCCGACGCCCAGCGGATCGCATTGCTGGATCCAGTGCAGCACCGCCTCGACCTCGTCCACGCCCACCGGCTCGTCCTCGCCGCGGCTGATGGTCTCGGCGATCGTCTCCAGCTCGCCCTCCAGGTAGCCGTCGGCATTGATGGTGTCGATCAGGGTGGCGCCGATGCGCTGGTCGCGCGGGGTCAGGTGGCTGAGGTGCAGCTGCCACAGCATGTGGTCCTGCAGGCCCTCGCCGCCGGCGTCGGAGGTGTTCTCCAGCGGGTCGCGGTCGTCCACCCCGCGCGGGGTCGGCGTCGGTTCGTAGATGTCGTCCCAGTGACTGTCGGTGGTCAGCTCCTCGGGGATCGTCTCCTCGCTGGGCGTGGAGGTTTCGATCTGGCCCGGTTCGATCACCGCGTCCGTGTCCGGGGTCGCCTCGCCGGCCGCCGGCGTGCCTTCGTCGTCGTCCTCCACCTGCTCGAGCATCGGGTTGCTTTCCAGCGCCTCCTGGATCTCCGCCTGGAGTTCCAGTGTGGACAGCTGCAGCAGGCGGATGGCCTGCTGTAGCTGCGGCGTCATGGTCAGCGTCTGACCGAGTTGCAGATTGAGGCCCGGTTTCAGCATCGCGGGCGGGTCCGACGGGTGGTAGCCATACCGAAAATCTTACCCCGAATGGAGCATGAATTCGCGTGCCGGGCGCGCCGCGGGAAGGCGGACCGGACGTATCCCGGGAAGGGCCCGCCGCGCACGCTCACAGCTCGAAGTGCTCGCCGAGATACACCCGGCGTACCTGGGGGTCGTCCAGCAGGGCCTGCGGCGTGCCGGCACTGAGAAGTTTCCCCTCGCTGAGAATATAGGCGCGACTGCAGATGCGCAGGGTCTCGCGGACGTTGTGATCGGAGATCAGCACCCCGATCCCGCGCGTGGCCAGGTGGGTGATGACGGCCTGAATGTCGCCCACCGAGATCGGGTCGACTCCGGCAAATGGCTCGTCCAGGCAGATGAAGCGGGGGTCTCCGGCCAGCGCCCGGGCGATCTCGGCGCGCCGCCGCTCGCCGCCGGACAGGGCGATTCCCGGACTGTGGCGGACGGTTTCGAGCTGGAACTCCTCGATCAGCTCGTCTCCGATCCGGCGCCGTTCGTGGCGGTCCAGCTCCGGGCGCAGTTCGAGTACCGCCTGGATGTTGTTCCATACGCTCAGGCGGCGGAAGATCGATGCCTCCTGCGGCAGGTAGCCCAGGCCCGCCCGGGCACGCTCGTGGATCGGGGCCTGGGTGATGTCCTGACCGGCCAGACTGATATGCCCGGCATCCGGGCGGATCAGCCCGACCAGCCCGTAGAAGCAGGTCGTCTTGCCGGCGCCATTGGGGCCCAGCAGGCCGACGACCTCGCCCGGGGCGAGGTCCACGTTGACCCGGTCGAGCACCGTGCGCTGGCCGTAGCGCTTGGTCAGTTCGCGGCCGATCAGGTGCTGGCCGGAATCGCTCGCGGGCTGGGCGGTGGTCGGGTTCATTCCTCGCCCGGCTGGATGGTGATGCGCACGCGCTGGTCTTCGCCCTCGCCGCGTTCGGCCTGGATGCTGTCGCTGCGCAGATCGTAGGTGATGCGCTCGGCGCGCGCGTCCTCGGTGGGGGTCTGCACGCGGGCCGCGCCGACCAGGATCACGCGTTCCTCGTCGAGCAGGTAGTCGATGCGCGCGGCGGTGGCGATGCGCATTGCCCCGGTCTCCGGATCCGGGGCTTCCAGGCGCGCGGGTGCGCCGTGCGCCTCCAGGGTGTGTGGACGGCGCTCGCGGGTGTGGATGGTAAGGGTGTCCGCTTCCAGGGTCATCTCGCCATGGGTGAGCACTACGTCGCCATGGTAGGTGCTGATGCCCTGGCGCTCGTCGACCTCGGCGCGGTCCGCGGCGATCTCCACCGGGAGTGCGTCGCCGTCGGGCGGCTGCGCGAGCGCCGCCAGTGGCAGCAGCAGGCAGACCGGGAGCAGGAGCCGGCGTGCGACGCGTGCCGCGCCGAGCCACCTGCCCGGTGCCCTGCGCGGGTCATTCGGCCAAGGGTGTCGCGGGTGCATTGGCTGCGTCCTCCTCGGACGATTGGCTGTAGCGGGTATAGACATCGCTGAACAGGACCATGGTATCCGCCCGAGAGTCCAGACGCAGGCCCACCCCGGAATGCAGCAGCCCGGGCTGGCGCAACGTGGCGCGCTGCTCGCTGGTGGCGATCAGGGTCTCGGTGTCTACCTGCACGTCGCGGCTGTCGATCTCGGTTCGGACCCGGTCGTCGCGCGCCGGTTGCAGCCCGAGGGTGGGTCCGAACAGTTCCAGGCGGGCGCGATCGCGCCGGTACAGCGCCTCGGGCGCGGTCCAGCGCCATTCCAGGCCGCGGGCATCCAGCAGGTCCAGGCGCGGGTCGTCGATGTACTGCGGGCCGTTGCGTCCGAACTCGCGCAGGCGGGTGCCCTCCAGCTGGTAGCTGGGCCGACCGGTCGCGTCGGTGACGTGCAGGGCGAATTGCGTGATTTCCAGGGTCGGGTCGCCCTCGGGCACGGGGGCGGACTGCGCTGTGGCGGCCGGCGGAAACAGCCCGGCCGCGATGGCTGCGATCGCGAGCCCGTAAATGGGGTGCAGGGTGCCGCTCACGCGAGGTACGCTGCCAGCAGGGCCTGTAACCGGCCCTGCGCTTCCAGCAGTTCTTCGCAGATTTCGCGCACCGCGCCGTGGCCGCCGTGTGCGCGGGTGACCCAGTGGGCGTGTTCGCGCGTCAGCGGGTGTGCATCGCCGACCGCGATACCCAGGCCGACCCGGCGCATCGCCGGGAGGTCGACGATGTCGTCGCCGACGAACGCGGCCTCGGCGGGCGCGTGCCCGGTGGTGGCCAGCAGCTCGTGCAGGGCCGCGCCCTTGTCGCGGCGCCCCTGGATCAGGTGCGCGACGCCGAGGTCGCGCATGCGGTGTTCGACCACCGCGGAGGTGCGTCCGGTCAGCACGGCCACTTCCAGGCCGCCGTCCAGCGCCAGGCGGATGCCATGGCCGTCGCGGCTGTGGAACGCCTTGTACTGCTCGCCGGCGTCGCCGAGGAACAGGCTGCCGTCGGTCAGTACGCCGTCCACGTCCAGGATCAGCAGGCGGACCGCCTGCTGCGCCGCATGCAGGGCCTCGGGGTCGAGCGGCATCAGGCCACCCCCGCGCGCAGCAGGTCGTGCATGTTGATGACGCCCAGCAGGCGCTGCTGGTCGTCGGCGACCGGCAGGGCACTGATACGCCGGCTCTCCATCATCTCCAGGGCCTCGACCGCGAGCCATTCCGGACGCGCGGTATGGCCGCCGGGGGTCATCGCCTCGCCGATGGTCAGGGTGTCCAGGCTGTGGCCGCGATCCAGGGTGCGGCGCAGATCGCCATCGGTGAACACGCCCAGGATGCGCGCCTCGCCGTCGCAGATGATGACCAGGCCCAGACCCTTGCGGGTGATCTCGAACAGGGCGTCCTTCAGTCCGGTGTCGGGCGTCACGCGCGGGATCGCGTCACCGGTGTGCATGATGTCCGCGACGTGGATCAGCAGTCGCCGACCCAGCCGCCCGCCGGGGTGGGAGCGGGCAAAGTCGTTGGCGGTGAAGCCCCGTGCATCCAGCACCGCGATTGCCAGCGCATCGCCCATCGCCAGCGCGGCGGTGGTGCTGGAGGTTGGAGCCAGCCCCAGCGGGCAGGCCTCGCGCTCCACGCTCACATCCAGGTGCACGCTGGCGTCGCGGCCGAGGCGCGAGCCGGGGTTGCCGGTCATCGCGATCAGCGGCACGTCGAGGCGCCGGATCAGCGGCAGGATGGTGAGGATCTCGTCGGTCTCGCCGGAGTTGGACAGCGCGATCACCACGTCGTCGCGGGTGATCATGCCAAGGTCACCGTGGCTGGCCTCGCCCGGGTGGACGAAGAACGCCGGGGTCCCGGTGGAGGCCAGGGTCGCGGCCAGCTTGTTGCCGATATGCCCGGACTTCCCCATGCCGGTGACCACGACCCGACCGCGACAGCCGAGGATGAACTGGCAGGCGCGCAGGAACGCGTCGTCGATGCGCTCCTGAAGCTGACGCACGGCCTCCGCCTCGTTCTGCAGTACGGCGAGGGCCAGTGCGCGGGTGGTGTCGGGGTTGAAGGTCATGGGGTCGCCGTGAATGCCAGATATACAAGGTAGCCCGCGAACAGCGCCAGGAGAAGGGCACCATGCCAGCGCCGGATCCGTCGTCCGCTACTCAGCGCGAGCAGGAACAGCAGCGCGGTGAGCCCCAGCATCATCGGGTAGTCGCGGGTCAGCACCGCCGGTTCCACCGTCAGCGGGGCCAGCAGGCCGGGGATCGCGAGGACTGCCAGCAGGTTGAACAGATTGGAACCGATTACGTTGCCGATCGCCAGTCCCGCCTCGCGGCGCAGCGCGGCGGCGACCGAGGTTGCGAGCTCCGGCAGGCTGGTGCCGATGGCGACAATGCTAAGGCCGATCACCAGGTCGCTGACGCCCAGTGCCTCGGCGATCTCTACTGCCCCCCAAACCAGCGCCTGACTGCTGCCCAGGAGCAGCAGCAGGCCGGCTCCCAGCCAGGCCAGCGCGGGACGTATCGGGGTTGCCTCCGGGACGGCGGCAGCCTGCGCCTGCGCAAACTCCGGGGGTGTCCCGCCGGCGGTCTGCTGGGCGCGCCGGCCGGCGAGGATCACCCAGGTGGTGAATGCGGCCAGCCCGGCCAGCAGGAAGATCCCCTCGATCCGGCCGAGAACCCCGTCGAGCAGCAGCAATAGCACCACCACGCTGGCACCGAGCAGGATCGGCAGTTCGCGCCAGACCAGGCCGTGACTGATGGTCAGTGGCAGGATCAGGGCGGTGGCCCCCAGGACCAGGGCGATGTTGGCGATGTTGGAGCCGAGCGCATTGCCGACCGCCAGGCCCGGATTGCCCTGCACACTGGCGAGGATCGAGACCAGGACTTCCGGGGCCGAGGTCCCGAACGCGACTACGGTCAGCCCGATCAGCAGCGGGGTGACCCCGAGGTTGCGGGCCAGGGCCGAGGCGCCGAACACGAAGCGGTCGGCGCTCCAGACCAGGACGATCAGGCCGCCGATCACGGCCAGCAGGGGCAATGCCAGGGACATGCGCAGCTCGCGAAACTGGAGACAGGGGTGTGCGGGGGGTGCATTGTACCCGATCCCCGGGGGTGCCCTGTGCCCGAAGCGCCTGCCTGCGGTCGGGGTAGACCTGGCGCTGGTTCGCCGGCGGGGCCGGTTCCTGCAGGGTTCCAGGGCCTCGATCGCGCAGGAGCCCAGCCCTCTGGGCGATGGGGCGCTGGCCAGGCCGGATCGGCGAGGGGTTCGCCGCCTACGGGGCGGGGGTTGTGGGTGTGCGGGTGGATCGAAGTCTTTCCAGACATTCGGGGGTGGAGACCCGCGGCGTCCAGCCGAGTTGGGTATGGGCACGGCTGCAATCCAGTTCCAGTGGGCCGTCCAGGCCCTGTACCCAGCCGGGGTCTCCGGCGGCGGCGCTCAGGCGCCAGGCCAGCGGGTGCAGGGCGCGGATCAGGGGCAGGGGGACCGGCAGGGCCCAGCGGCGCCGATGGCGTGCCATCGCGCGCAGCGACCAGGCCGGTGCGGTGGCCAGGTTGAAGACCCCGGGAACGACGCCGGTCACCGCGCGCACGATCGCGTCCGCGGCGTCGTCCTCCCACAGGATCTGTACCGGGTGACCGGGGCCGGTCGGGTACAGGCGCCCGCGCGCGATACGCTGCAGCAGCGGGTGGGCATGCGGTCCGACGATCGCCGGCGGGCGCAGGATGGTGACCCGCAGATCGGGGTGGCGCGTGCCGAGTGCATGCAGGGCCTCCTCCACTGCCACCTTGTCGTGGGCATAGGGAAAGCGCGGGCGGGGTGGGTGGTCCTCGCGCAGGGGGCGCGGCGAGTCCGGCCACGGCCCGTAGACCGCGGCGCTGGAGAGAAACACCAGGTGCCGGACGCCAGCCGCGCGTGCGTTTTCGAACACTTGCCGGGCCAGGGATACGTTCTGTTCCCGGACCCAGTCGCGGTCGTGGCGCCGGGGGCCGCCGTGCCCGCCCATCAGCTGAAAGGCGAGATGGACCAGGGTGCCGGTCCCGGCGAGGGTTGCGGGTCGCAGGTCTTCGAGCGCCAGTTCGCGGGCGTCGACGGACGCGGCCGCGGAAGGCGGGACGATCGGCCGGCGGTCCAGCGCGAGGACCCGGGTGATGGCGGGATCGCGGGCCAGGGCTGGCAGCAGGACCTGTCCCAGGCGGCCGGCGGCGCCGGTGACGGCGACCTGCATCGCGGGCTCAGGTCGCCGCGCGGACGCTGGCGGTGTCGCTGAACGCGGGCATGACCTCTTCGGCGAAGCAGCGCAGGGATTCCTCCGCCAGGGCATGCGGGACCGCGCCGGCGCCGAACGCCAGCAGGACCTGGTCGACCCCGGCGGCGCGCAGCTCCTCGATGCGTGCGCGGCATTCGGCGGGGGTGCCGACCAGGGTCATGCCCAGCATGTCGAGGATCTTCAGGTTGATCCCGGCCTTGACCAGGTGGCGGAAGCGGCCCAGCGAGCGGTAGTAGTCGTAGCCTTCGATCAGGCGTTCCAGCACCGGCAGGGTTTGCT
>SKNJ01000095.1 GCA_007120575.1 Thioalkalivibrio sp. | reverse complement strand
TGTTCCCCGATCCTGCGTTGCGCCGCTTGCGGGTAGAACCACTACCCGCTGCACGACGCGCCTTGTCTCGGAAAACAGGGGGTACCAACGCGGACGTGCGATTAAATCAGCGTCTCCCTAGGAGCCTGCCGACCCCCGTCAGTCCGGGATGCGCAGGACCAGCTTGCCGCGCCGGCCACCGGCCTCGATCCGGCGATGCGCCTCGGCAGCCTCCGCCAACGGCAGGATATCTTCGACGTTGACCTGCAGCCGGCCGCTGGCCAGCCGTGCCAGACCCTCGGCCACCAGAGCCCCCTGGTGCTTCAGGCGGCGCCGATCGCCCTCCAGCATCGGAGTGAGCATCAGCTCCAGGCTGATGCTCGGGTTGCGCAGTCGCGCGGCGTTCCAGTCCACGTCGTCCGGCGGGGCCAGGAGCGTCACCAGATCGCCGCCGTGGGCCACCCGGGTCAGACCCTCGCGAAACACCTGCTCGCCCACGGTATCCAGGACGACGTCGAAGCCCCGTCCCTCGGCGTAATCGGTGATCGCGTCCCCGGCCTCGGGCCTGCGCAGGTCGACACTGTCCACGCCCAGCGCGGTTACTACATCCACGCCCGCATCGCTGCGCACCAGTCCCAGCACCCGGGCACCCGCGGCCCGCGCGATCTGCACAGCCATCTGGCCAACCCCGCCGGCCGCCGCATACACCAGCACGCTCTGGCCGCGCTGCAGGTCCGCGCGTTCGAACAGCGCCTCCCAGGCGGTCAGCCAGGTCAGCGGCAACGCCGCGGCCTGGGCATCCGAGACCGCCGCCGGGACCGGCACCACCGCCGCCTCGGGGACCACCACCTGCTCCGCATAGGTGCCGGGGTCGACGCCGACCCCACCGAAACAGAAGGCGACCCGCTGGCCCGGGCGCGCGTGATGCACGCCGGAGCCGCATTCCTCGATTACCCCGATTCCATCGCAGCCGGGGGTGTTGCGGGGGGCCCCGGGCACCAGCATGCCACGCGCCCGCACCTTGGTATCCACCGGGTTGACGCCGGCCGCAAGCAGCCGGACCCGCACCTGGTCAGGCTCGTCAATGGCGGGTTCCGGCACCTCCTCCATGTGCAAATGTCCGGCGTCGCCGGGTTCGTCAAAGACAATGGCTCGCATTCTGTCTCCCTGAAACTTGTGGTGAATGACCCGCGCCCGGAGGACGCTGGAGGAGTCCTCAGTCTCCTCCGGGGCGATTACAATCCGATCCCGATGCCAATACCGAAGCGGACCCGGCCGGCATCCTGTCGATCCGGTCCCGCGTCCGGCCACAAGTGCACCGAATACGCCTCCAGTACCGGGAAGGCATAGGCCCGTTCGCCAATGCGGCCCTCCTCGATTCCGGTTACGGCACCCAGGGCCGTGACCCGGCGTCCGGGACGATAATCGACCGGGTCGGCGAAGCCGTCGATCCGCAGGCGAAACCGGCCCAGGCTGGGCTGGCCGCTACGCGGCTCCTGACCACGCAGGGGATACCCGAGGACCTCGATCACGGTGGTCTCGGGGCGGTTCTCGACCCGCGCGATCACCCCGCCCCACAACTGGTCCTCGAGTGGAAGCAGGGCGGGCGTCACCGCCCGCGGGGCGACCGGTTCGGGCGCCGCCTCCGGGACGTCCAGCGGCGCGGTCGCGCAGCCGCCGAGCAGCACCAGCCCAAACAGCACGACCAGAATCTGTCCCATGCGTCTCGCCATGCTGTCAGTACCCCGGCGCAGGGCGCCACGGATAGGAGCGCCAGTACGGGTCATACAAACCCGGCCAGAACCAGGGGTCGTGATAGAGCGGCTCGCGCGGCGGCTCGCGCACCGGCCACAGGTGCACGCCGGTAGCGCGCAGTGTCACGAAGGGATAGGGGTATTCCCCGATGGTGGCATGTTCCACGCCGTCGACCTCGCCGCGCACGGTCACCTCGCGACCCGGGGCATAGATCTGGGGATCGAGGAAATCCGGCGTCCAGACACGAAAACGCCCTTCGGATCGGTCACTGTCACGCGGGCGTCCCGCACGATCCAGGCTGCGTGCGACCAGCTCGAGCCCGGTTCCGTCGTCACGGTTGTCGATGGCCGCGATCACGCCGCCCCAGACTACAGTGGCACCGCGCACGGCATCGGGATCCGCCAGCACCTCGGCACGGCTCAACGGCTCCGGCGGGAGCGGGGCGATCGCCTCCGGCGTACCGGCACAACCAACCGCCAGGGACACCCCCAGCAGGGCCACCCCGGTCCACCATGCATGCCGAAAACCGCATCGGTTCATAATCCTTGCGACCCTGAACCGGCCCCATAGGTTCGCGCGGGGCATGGGAAGACCCGATAGGGAAATGCGGATCAGTGTCTCCCCGAACGCCCGGGATGCTCGTCCGGGGCGCACAGCGCCTCGACGTCGACGACCTCGTGCTGGGCCTGCTCGATCGCCTCCAGCAGCGCCTCCGGCGCCAATCCCAGCGCCTCCCAGGCGGCCGGGTCCACCGGCGGCGCATCGTCCCAGTCGCGCGAATCGATCTCGGCCAGATGGGCCCCGGTATTGGCCAGGTGCACCAGCATCACGGCCATGCGGTATTCATCGGGGGCCGCCGACGGGTTGTGGTGACCGGCAACACAGGCCACCAGGATCTCCGGGAGGCCCCAGTGGCCGGCCAGTGCACCGCCCAGTTCGGCATGGTCGAAGCCGAGCTGTTCGCGCTCGGCCGCCTGCGGCGTGAGGGCGTCGCCGACATCCAGACTGGAGAGGAACGCACGATGCGCGGCCTCCGGTGACTGGGTAAACAACAGCAGCTTGCCGAGGTCGTGCAGCAGCCCCGCCAGAAATACGCTTCCCGCCTGGCGCGGCAGAACCCGGTCCGCGAGCTGTCGGGCAATCACCGCGCAATACGCCGAATGACGCCAGAATACCTCCAGTGGCAGACGTTCCTGGTCGGGGATACGACTGGTGGCGCGGGTGATCGCCCCGGTCACCACCAGGCGCCGCAGGGTCTCGCGTCCGAGCAGGGTGATCGCGCGCTCCACGCTGTCCACTGTGCGCGCCTGGGCATAGGCGGGACTGTTGGCGATGCGCAGCACCAGGGCCACCAGCCCCGGATCACGCCCGAGGCTGGTGGCGATGCGGGCCGAGGTGGCATCCTCGTCATCCAGCAGGGCCGTGACCTCGGACAGCACCCGGGGCATGGCCAGCAACTGGTTGGCCGACTGAACCCGGGCCTCCAGGGTCTCGGTTGCCGGTATTTCGGGCATCGGCTGCTCCTCTCGCTCCAGGTACGACCGGGACAGGCTCCCGACCGTCAGGTGTCCGGCCAGATCATCCGGTGGTCATCCGCCTTCCAGTGTAGTGCGTCGCTTTTTCGGGTGGCGCACTACACTAGCTTAGCCCTTGTCCGGACCGTTGTAACCCGCCCGGTCGCGAACCATACTCGTACCGGAAGGTCACTGCTTATGCCACTTGCAACCAGAGGATCGATCGATGGTCATACGCACCGCCCTGACAGTACTGTTGTTCGTCCTTCCCGGCCTGGCGCTCGCCGGCATCCAGACCGAGGAGGTCCACTACGAACACGACGGCGACGAGATGACGGGCTATCTCGCCTATCCGGATGCCGATGGCCCGCACCCCGCCGTACTGGTGATCCACGAATGGTGGGGCCACAACGAATACGCCCGCGACCGCGCCGAGCAACTGGCCCGCGAGGGCTACACCGCATTTGCCCTGGACATGTATGGCTCCGGCCAGGTCGCGGATCATCCGTCGAAGGCAGGCGAATTCGCTGGCCAGATCCGCGAGAACCGCGAATTGCTGCTGGGCCGTTTCCAGGCCGCGCATGACTGGCTGCAGGGCCACGAGCGTGCCGCCGACGAGCCGCTGGCTGCGGTCGGCTATTGTTTCGGCGGCACCGTGGCGCTGGAGGCGGCGCGGTCCGGCATGGACCTGTCGGTGGTGGCCAGCTTCCATGGCGGCCTCGGCACCGATCACCCGGCGGAACCCGGTCAGGTCCGGGCGGAACTGTTGTCCTTTACCGGCACCGCGGACCCGATGATCCCGCCGGAGCAGATCGCGGGCTTCCACGAGGAGATGCAGAACGCCGAGGCACGCTACACCGTGGTCGAGTTTTCCGGGGTGACGCACAGCTTCACCAACCCGGCAGCTGATGCCGTGGCCGAGGAGTTCGGCATGCCGGTCGGCTATGATGCGCGCGCCGACCACGACTCATGGAGGCATCTGCTGGGCGTACTCGAAGGCCGCCTGCAGCGCTGACCCTGGATCGTCAGGCCCCGCCGGGGCCTGACGATC
>SKNJ01000245.1 GCA_007120575.1 Thioalkalivibrio sp. | reverse complement strand
TGCAGCAACTGTTCGATCTCCGCGAACGACTGCGCCGGGCCCTCCGGCGGGATTTCCACCCCCAGTTGTCGCCCGACCTGGGTCGCCGAGAACAGCCCGCATACGGTTTCGCCCTGCGAGCCGTGCGCAACGACCAGAGTATGCTGGCGCCCCGAGCGTTTCAGCGTCTGCAGGACATCGCCAACACGCGCCTGCTCGACTGCCGTCAGCGCCAGTGCCTCGAGCTGTTCGCGCGGTGTCATCACATGCGCCACCTGCACCGCATGGCGCGGGATCCCCTCGGCCTGCGCAGCCTGCACCGGCTTCTCGCCGAGGATATCGCGTGCGGTCACCACGCCCTGGATCGCATCCTCCTCGTCCACCACCAGCAACAGCCGCACCCCCGCGTGGATCATGTTCGCCAGGGCATCGTCGGCCAGCACCCGGGGCATCACCGTGCGCGCGGGCACCTGTCGCAGGTCGGTCATCACGGTGCTGGCGGGATCATCGAGTGTCACCCGGCGCACACCTTCCACGTCGCTGCGCAGAATCGGCGTACCCGCCGGGACCGGATGCATGGGGATCGCTGCAAATCGCTCGCTCATGGTCGCCTCCGATGGTACGGCACGGACCCGGGCGGCAAGCCGCCGACTCGGGTTTGCGGCTATTTCCGATTTGGACCCCGGATACGCCTGTCTGTTCGCCCGCAGGCCGTCGAACCCGGCCATTCGGTATGATCGGGGCTCACCGTCCTTTCAGGAGTCCCCATGCAGATCGGAACACCCTGCGCCCCCGGCGCGACCCGCCTGGTGCTACTGGGCGCCGGCGAACTGGGCAAGGAAGTCGCCATCGAGGCCCAACGGCTGGGGGTCGAGGTCATCGCGGTAGATGCCTACGCCGGGGCACCCGCCATGCAGGTCGCGCACCGCGCACACGTGATCGACATGCTCGACGGTGCGGCTCTGACCGCTGTCGTGGAGCGCGAAAACCCGGCGCTGATCGTGCCCGAGGTCGAGGCCATTGCCACCGACGCCCTGGTGGAACTCGAGCAGCGCGGCTACCACGTGGTTCCCACCGCGCGCGCAACACAGCTGACCATGAACCGCGAAGGTATCCGCCGGCTGGCGGCCGAGGAGCTGGGTCTGCCCACCTCGCCCTACCGCTTCGCCGAGGACGAGGCTGGCTATCTTGCGGCGATCGAACAGATTGGCCTGCCCTGCGTGGTCAAACCGGTCATGAGCTCCTCCGGCAAGGGCCAGAGCCTGGTCCGCACCCGCGACGATATCCCCGCCGCCTGGCGGCATTCCCAACAGGGCGGACGCGCGGGTGCCGGACGCGTGATCGTGGAGGGATTCGTCGACTTCGACTACGAGATCACCCTGCTCACCCTGCGCCACGGGGACCAGACCAGCTTCTGCGAGCCGATCGGGCACCGCCAGGAGGACGGCGACTATCGCGAATCCTGGCAACCGCATCCGATGAGCGATCCCGCGCTGCGCCAGGCACAGGACATTGCCCAGGCGATCACCACCCGCCTCGGCGGCCACGGCCTGTTCGGCGTCGAGCTGTTCGTGCACGGCGACGAGGTATTTTTCAGCGAGGTCTCGCCCCGGCCCCACGATACCGGGATGGTGACCCTGATCTCGCAGGAACTGTCCGAGTTCGCACTGCACCTGCGCGCCATCCTCGGACTGCCGGTCCCGACAATCCGCAACCTGGGGCCATCGGCCTCGGTCGCCCTGCTCGCGCAAGGCGACTCCTCCGATATCCGTTTCGGGGGTCTGGAACAGGCACTGCGCGAACCCGACACCCAACTGCGCCTGTTTGGCAAGCCGGAGGTGCACGGTCGGCGCCGGCTGGGCGTCGCGCTGGCACGCGGCGCCAGCGTGGACGAGGCGCGGGCCCGGGCTTTACGGGTTGCCGGGGACGTGCATATCGAACTGCCCTGAGTTCCCGAAGGCCATGCGCCGGTGACACCCGCACCCGCACACACAGGCTGATCAGGGGCGGCCCGGCTGCACCGGGCCCGCACAGACGCGGTTCCGCCCGGCGCGCTTGGCCTGATACAGCAGATCGTCGGCACGCTGCAACAATACCGGCGGCTCCAGTGGCCAGCCGGTATGTACCGCACAGACCCCGATGCTGACGGTCACCACACCCAGATCGCTGTCCGCATGCGCAATCTTCATGGCCTCGATGCGTCCACGGATACGCTCGGCGACGACCTCCGCCCCTTCCAGGGTCGTATCGGGCAGGATGCAGGTGAACTCCTCCCCACCATAGCGCGCCACAGTATCGGCCGGCCGCTGGGTGGCGTCACGCAGCACCTTGGCTACCTGCCGCAGGCAGTCATCCCCGCGCTGATGCCCGTAGGTATCGTTGAACGGCTTGAAGTGGTCGATATCGATCATCAGCAGCGCCAGCGAGCGTTTCCGGCGTGCCGCGCACTCGCGCTCCAGCGCGCTATCGAACTCGCGCCGGTTGGCCAGCCCGGTCAGGCCGTCCACCCGCGCCTGGCGCGAGAGCTCCATCTCTGCCTGCTTGCGCGCGAAGGTCCCGGCCAGGATGTCGGCTGCCACCCGCAGCGTAGTGATCTGCTCGTCGGTCCAGGTGCGCGGCCTGCCCACCGAGTCGTAACCGACGAACCCGAATACCTGCTGGTCGCTGATCAGCGGAATCAGCAGCAGCGAGCGGATATCCTGGTTCCGGAACTCGTCCTGTTCCACCGCCGCTTCCACGGGCAGCGCTTCGATATCCGGCACATGGATCACCCGCCCCTCGCGGATCCGCGAGGTCACCCAGGGATGAGCCTCCAGCGGGATGCCCTGCAGGCGTTGCCGATGCGACTCGACGCCCTCCGCGCACCACTCGTTCACGTTGTCCATCACGCGATAATCGCGGTCGAAGCGAAACACGTAGGCACGGCCGGACTCGAAAAACGTCCCCAGGCGCTGCAGGGCACGCTGGACCACCCGATCCACCTCATCGGAAACCAGGTTGATCAGCTCCGCCGAGATCTCCGCGATCATCTCCTGCAGGCGGTACTGCCGGCGGTGGCTCTCCTCCACCTTGCGGCGTTCGGTCACGTCCTGGGCGATCGCGCTGGATCCCAGCACTTCTCCATCCGCCCCGAAGAACTGCTGCGAATACCAGGACAGCGTGCGGTACTCTCCGGCGCGCGTCCGGATGGTGGTTTCGAAATCGGCCACGCCATCGCCCTGTTCCAGAACCGCGGCCGCGCGCGCGAAGATCTCCTCGCGATAGGTCGTATCGGGATAAAGCCACTCCCAGATCTCGGTGCCCCCCAGCACCTCGTCGCGGGTATAACCGCTGATCGCCTCGGCGGCCTTGTTCCAGAGCGTAATCCGGCCCGCGTGATCCAGGGTGTTAATCCAGACCGCCGCGTTGTCGATGATTCGCGAATGGAAACGCTCGGTGTCATCCATCGCCCTTCGGTCCCTCCCCGCTGTCCGCCTGGCGATCCCGCGCCCCCGCCCGGTGGTCCAATGCTGTCCGCTCCGGCCCACTCCCCTCCGCCACGCCCCGCTTGCCTTGTGCTGCCTCGCACCGCGGGTCCAATCGCTGACACTCCGGTGCGGACCTGAATCGCACGCTACTGCGGACTCCGAACGGCTTCAACATGGAGCCATGCACCGGCACTCAGCCGTCCTTCTTCTCCGGTCGCGAGGCATTCACCGCGCGCCGGAACGACCATTCACGAATGGCACGGATCTGCTCGCCCATGGTGCGCGACAGCGGGACCGTGGCAATGCAGTTGTTGATTACGTCACGCTGGTCGAATACGCGCCCGTCACGATAGGCATCAATACGCGCGGATTTCACTGCCTGTTCGATCTCGGCGCCACTCCAGTCCTCGGTGCTCGCCGCCAGATAGTTCAGGTTGAAGGCCTCCGGATCGCCCCCGTTGCGGGCGATGTGGATACGCAGGATCGCCTTGCGTTCTTCAGCCGTGGGCAGGTCGAGGAAGAAGAGCTGGTCAAAGCGCCCCTTGCGCATCAGTTCTGCCGGAAGTTCCTGGATCCGGTTGGCGGTAGCGGCCACGAATACCTTGGGCGATTTCTCCTGCAGCCAGGTAAGAAAGCTGGAGAAGATATTCACATTGCCGCCACTGCCATGCGCCTGCGTGTCGTAACCGAATGCGTTTTCCAGTTCGTCCACCCACAGCACCATCGGCGCAATCTCTTCGGCCATGCGGGTGGCACGCGCGAAGGCATATTCCGGCGTGCCAAAACTGCCCGACAGGACCAGACTCATGTCCAGCCTCACCAGCGGCAGGTGCCAGGCCGAGGCAATCGCCTTCGC
>SKNJ01000279.1 GCA_007120575.1 Thioalkalivibrio sp. | reverse complement strand
GACCTGTCCGGTCGCGGGGTCGGCATGGATGTGGTCAAGAAAAACATCCGCGGCCTGGGCGGCAACGTCGAACTGGAATCCGAGCCGGGCAAGGGCTCGCGCCTGACCATCCGCCTGCCGCTGACCCTGTCGATCATGGATGGCCAGTTGCTGAAAATCGGCGAGGAGACCTTCGTGATCCCGCTGATCGCGATCGTCGAGTCGCTGCAGACGCTGCCGGAGAGCGTGAAACAGGCCTTCGGCAAGCTGCCGTTGTACCGCCTGCGCGACGAATACATCCCGATCATCGATCTCGCGGCGCTATTTGGCCGAACCGAGCCCAGCCCGCTGCCGGAGCGTGCCCTGCTGGTGGTGGCCGAGGCCGACGACCAGCGCGTGGCGCTGCGGGTGGACGACCTGCTGGGCCAGCAGCAGGTCGTGATCAAGACGCTGGAAACCAATTTCCGCAAAGTCCCCGGCACCGCCGGCGCGACCATCCTCGGGGACGGCCAGGTGGCCCTGATCCTGGATGTCGCCGGGATCGCGCGGATGACCGCCGGGCGTGACACCCGCGCGGCCTGATCATCAAGGAGTCGAACGCAATGGCGAACGATGCAACCCAGTCCATCCACGACCCGGCGACCGCCGGCGAGGATCAGTACCTCACCTTCATTCTCGCGGAGGAAGAGTACGGCGTGGACATCCTGCGGGTGCAGGAGATCAAGGGCTGGGAGCGCCCGACACCCCTGCCCAATACCCCGGACTACATCCGCGGTGTGATCAACGTGCGCGGCATGATCGTGCCGATCATCGACATGCGCCTGCGTTTCGGCATGGAGCCGCTCGAATACGGGCCGATTACCGTGGTGATCATGCTGCGGGTGGTGAACGAGGACCGCGAACGAGTGATGGGCGTGGTCGTGGACGCGGTCTCCGAGGTCTACAGCATCGGCGATGGCGACTTGCAGCCGGCCCCCGACTTCGGGACCCGGATCGGTATTGATTTCGTGCGTGGCCTGGCGACCGTCGACGACAAGATGATCCTGATGCTGGATATCGACACCCTGCTCGGGCCGGGCCTGATCGCCAGCGAGCACGCGATTCACGAGGGGGCCCCGGCGTAACCGGGCCGGCGGGAACGGGATGCGAACGATCGCCGTGATCAATCAGAAGGGCGGGGTCGGCAAGACCACCGTCACGCTGAACCTGTCGCATGCCCTGGCGCTGCGCGGGTATCGCGTGCTGGCGATCGATGCCGACCCGCAGGGTCACCTGACCATGGCCTTCGGCCTCGAGGACCCGGTCGGCCTGGACCGGGTCCTGCATGGCGAGGCGCGCCTGGAAGATGCCTGTAGCGAGGCCGGCAACGGCTTGCAGATCGTTGCGGCCGGCGAGCACCTGCAGGAGGTCGAGAACCTGAACGAGGGTGGTGCAGAACGCGGCTGGCGCCTGAAGCGCGCGCTGGAGGACCTGCGCCAGCCGTTCGACTTCGTACTGATCGACTGCCCGCCGTCGGCCGGTCTGCTGGGGATGAACGCGATCATCGCCGCCAGCGAGATGCTGATCCCGGTGGCCGGGGATTTCCTCTCCCTGAACGGGCTGTCGCGCCTGATGCGCATCCTGCAGGGGGTGGAGGACCGCCTGGGCGGTGAGCGCCCCAAGTGGGTTGTGCTGTCCCGGTTTGTCGAGCAGCGCCGCCACTCGCGCGAGGTCCGCGAGCGCATCCGCGAGCATTTCGGGGAGGGCCTTCTGCCGACGACCATCCGCGAGAGCGTGGTGCTCGCCGAGAGCCCCAGTTTTGGCCAGACCATATTCGAGTATCAGTCGCGCCATCGTGCGGCCGAGGACTTTCTCCACCTGGCGGACGACCTGGTGGCCGCGGGCGGGCAACGCATGTCCGCGGACCCCCAGGCCGCCCAGGCCTGATGCATGGGTAACACAAGATGACGACACGCAAGCGCAACAAGCTGGGCAATGACCCGCTGGGATGGCTGGACCCGGATGCAGAATCCGGCACGACCGGTGTTGCCACCGAGTCAACGCGTGATGATGGCGCGGGCGGGGATACAGCGGCATCCGATGCCCCCGCCACGCAATCCCCCACGGCCCCGATGAAAAACAAACCCGCACGTCGCCGCACCCCGGCGGCGCGTCAGACGAACAAGCAAAGCGAGGACACCCCCATGGCAGCGAACCCGCAAACCGACATTGGCAGTGACCAGAACAGCCTCTTCATGCGTGCCGCCGTGCAAGGGGCCCGGACCGCGCTGATGATGTGCGACAGCGACATGAACATCATCTACGCCAATCCGGCGGTGATCGACCTTCTGCGCAAGCGTCGCGACACCCTGCGCCGCGAGTTCCCGGGCTTTGATCCGGACAACCTGGTGGGCCAGTCGATCGACCAGTTTCACAAGGACCCGTCGCACCAGCGTGCGATCCTGCAGAATCCCGCGCGTCTGCCCTATCGGGCCGAGATCGCGGTCGCCGACCTCCAGTTCAGCCTGAACGCGACGGCGGTCATGGATGATGCCGGCAACTATCTGGGCAACATGGTCGAGTGGCAGGACATCACCGAGCAGGCACGCATGGAACGCGACCGGGCCCGTATGCGGGCGGCAGTGGAGAGCTCGCAGACTGCGCTGATGATGTGCGACCCCGACATGAATATCGTCTATGCCAACCCGGCGGTAAAGCAGTTGCTGCGCGAGCGTGGGGAGGTTTTGCGTCGCGAGTTACCGGGCTTTGATCCGGACAACCTGCTGGGCCAGTCGATCGACCAGTTTCACAAGGACCCGTCGCACCAGCGTGCGATCCTGCAGAATCCCGCGCGCCTGCCCTACGAAGCCAACATTCAGGTTGCGGATCTACAGTTCAATCTGAACGCGACCCTGATCGTCGACGAAGACGGAAACTACGCCGGCAACATGGTCGAGTGGCGCGACATTACCGAGATGCGCCGTGCCGAGGATGCCATCGATGCGTTGATCAAGGACGCGGCCGCCGGCAACCTCGGCGAGCGTCTGGTGTCCGAGGATTACCAGGGCTTTGCACGCAATATTGCCGAGGGCGTTAACGAACTGCTGGATGCGGTCGTACCCCCATTGCGCGAGGGTTCCCGGGTGATGCAGGCGATGGCCGAGGGCGACCTGAGGGCGCGCCTGGAAGGTGATTTCAAGGGCGAGTTCGCGGACTTCCGCGACGCGATCCATACGACACTGGATAACCTCGACAACCTGGTCGGGCAGATCCTCGAGGGCGCCGGCAACGTGCGCTCGGCTTCCGCCGAGATTGCCCAGGGCAATACCGATCTGTCCCAGCGTACCGAGGAACAGGCGTCTTCGCTGGAGGAGACTGCCTCGTCGATGGAGGAGATGACCTCCACGGTCAAGTCCAACGCCGACAATGCTCGCCAGGCCAATCAGCTCGCCAGCGCCGCGCGTGACAAGGCGCAGGAAGGTGGTCAGGTCGTCGAGAAGACGGTCGCGGCGATGGGCGAGATCAACCAGTCGTCGAAGAAGATCGCCGACATCATCGGGGTGATCGACGAGATCGCATTCCAGACCAATCTGCTGGCGCTCAACGCGGCGGTCGAGGCTGCCCGTGCCGGCGAACAGGGCCGCGGGTTCGCGGTGGTCGCCACCGAGGTGCGCAACCTCGCCCAGCGCAGCGCCCAGGCCGCCAAGGAGATCAAGACTCTGATCAACGACTCGGTGGAGCGCATCGGCGAGGGCAGCAAGCTGGTCGACAACTCCGGCAAGGCGCTGGAGGAGATCGTTGACTCGGTGAAGAAGGTCTCCGACATCATTGCCGAGATCGCCGCGGCCAGCGAGGAGCAGTCCACCGGCCTGGACGAGATCAACAAGGCCGTGACCCAGCTCGACGAGGTTACCCAGCAAAATGCCGCCCTGGTCGAGGAGGCCGCGGCCGCGAGCGAGTCGCTGGACGACCAGTCACGCGAGCTCCTCGAAATGATGAGCTTCTTCAAGGGTGTCCAGGCATCGGCAGCCGGTCAGGCGGCGCCGCAGCCGACCGCTCGGCCCTCCGCGGCCGCCAGCAGGGCGGCGGGTGGCACGAGCGGGTTGAAGCGTTCGGCGTCTGCCGGCGGTGGCAGTTCCGCCGGTCGCCCGGGCCCGGCGCCCTCGCGCCAGGAGGCCTCCGAGGAATGGGAAGAGTTCTGAGAACGGGGGGCTGATGCCGAATGGCCACCTCCGATCGGCTGAGCGAGCGCGACTTCCGGCGCGTTGTGCGTCTGACGCAGGAACGCACCGGGATCATGCTCAACGACAGCAAGAAGGATCTGGTGTACAGCCGGCTTTCGCGGCGGTTGCGCGCGCTTGGCCTGGAGGCCTTCGACACCTATCTGGATCGGGTGGAAGGTGGCGACGAGGACGAGCTCGAGGAGTTCGTGAATGCGCTGACGACCAATCTGACCGCTTTCTTTCGCGAGCCGCACCACTTCGAAATGCTGGGGGGGCCGGTGCTGGACGAGATGCGCAAGCGCAATCCCGCCGGGCCGCTGAAGATCTGGTCGGCCGGGTGCTCCACCGGCGAGGAGCCCTATTCCATCGCGATGACGCTGGCCGAGGCCCTCGGGGCGCCGGAAGGCGCCCGCATCCTGGCCACGGATATCGACTCGCGGGTGGTCGCACATGCCGATGCGGGGGTGTATGACGCCGCCCGGGTTACCGGAATTCCCGGGGGGCGCCAGCAGCGCTGGCTGCTACGTGGCCGCGGTGCCAACGAGGGCAAGGTGAAAATTCGCGACGAATTGCGGTCGATGGTGCATTTCCGGCGCCTGAATCTGTTCGACGCGTGGCCAATCCAGGGGCCGCTTGACGTCATATTTTGCCGAAACACGCTGATTTATTTCGACAAGCCCACCCAGAAGAAGCTGGTAGAACGCTTCGCCCAGCTACTGCGCCCAGAGGGCTACCTGTTCATTGGGCACTCGGAATCGCTGTTCCGGGTGACCGAGGACTTCCGCCTGCTGGAGCAGACCCTGTACCGGAGGGCCGCCTGATGGCCGCATTGCCGGACCTGCACGACAACGCGTTCGCGCATATCAACCGCTACTGGGATCGGGTACATGCCTGCCCGGCGGCGAAACTGCTGCCCGGGGAGTGCTACGTTTCGGTTTCGGAATCCGAGTTGATCACCACGGTGCTCGGCTCCTGCGTGTCGGCCTGCGTGTGGTCACCCCAGGCCGGGGTCGGGGGCATGAACCATTTCATGCTGCCGGATGGCGATCGCGATCGAGGCTGGGGACCAGCGACCTCGAGTGCTACACGCTACGGGACCTATGCGATGGAGTTCCTGATCAACGAACTGCTGAAGCTGGGGGCGCACCGCGAGGACCTGAGGATCAAGATGTTCGGGGGCGGTCGAGTGATGGCGGGGATGAGCGATGTCGGGATGCGCAACATCCTGTTTCTGCGTCAGTTCATGCGCGACGAAGGGCTGGCTTTGGTGGCCGAGGATGTTGGCGGGCCCTGGCCGCGCAAGGTGATGTTCTTCCCGTCCAGCGGGCGCGCCCGCGTAAAGAAGCTCGTGGCCCTGCACAACAACACCCTGCTCGACCGCGAGCAGGACTACCGGCGCCGTCTGGAGACCGAACCGGTCGGCGGCGACGTGGAGCTGTTCTAGATGTCCGGAAAACGTCCCGTTCGCGTGTTGGTGGTCGACGACTCGGCCCTGATTCGCAAGCTGCTCGGCGAGATCCTCTCGCAGGATCCCGGTATCGAGGTCGTCGGGGCGGCCACCGACCCCTATGACGCGCGCGAGAAGATCAAGCAACTCGCCCCGGACGTACTGACCCTGGATGTCGAGATGCCGAAGATGGATGGCATCACCTTCCTGCGCAACCTGATGCGTCTGCGCCCGATGCCGGTGGTGATGGTGTCGTCGCTGACCGAGGACGGCACTGACGTGACCCTGGAAGCACTGGAGGTCGGCGCGGTGGATTTTGTCACCAAGCCGAAGGTTGATGTTTCGCACGCCTTGCAGGACTACGCCGACGAGCTGGCCCGCAAGGTGCGCACCGCCGCGGGTGTCCGTCTTCAGACACGCAGCGTCAGACCCACGGCGACGCCGCAGCGTCTGGACTCGGTTAACAAGCGTTTCAAGACCACCGATCGCGTGATTGTCCTAGGGGCTTCCACCGGCGGCACCGAGGCCCTGCGCGAGGTGCTGGTCACGCTGCCGCCGGATGCCCCGGGCATCCTGATCACCCAGCATATCCCCGCCGGGTTCAGCCAGGCCTTCGCCGAGCGCATGGACCGCAATACCGCGCTGACCGTAAAAGAGGCGGAGGATGGCGATATCGTGATGCCCGGGCACGCCTATGTGGCCCCTGGTACGGATTATCATCTTCGCCTGGCACGCGACGGGGCACGCTATGTCTGCCGCCTGGATGTCACCCCCCCGGTCAATCGACATCGGCCGAGTGTCGATGTGCTGTTCAACTCGGCCGCCGAGCAGGCAGGGGCGAATGTCGTGGCGGCGCTGCTGACCGGGATGGGCGATGACGGCGCCCGGGGCCTGCTGGCGCTGCGTGAGGCCGGTGCTCATACGATCGCCCAGGACGAGGCCACCAGTCTGGTCTGGGGCATGCCCGGCGAGGCTGTGAAGCGGGATGCGGCCATCCAGGTGCTGCCGCTGGCCGGTATCGCCGCGGCCCTGATCCGCGATCATCGCAACACGGCCACGGCCGGATGACAGGAGCGAGTGTTTTGGAAGACCGGATGCAGTGGTTGTCGCGTCACTCGACCCACCTGACCCTGGCCGCGGTACTGGCCGGCCTGCTGTTGCTCGCAGCCATCGCGCTGCTCGCCGGGGGGCGGCCCGGTACCGCGGTTGCGGCGCTGGTGCTGGCCCTGGTCGCGGGGCTTCTGGCGCTGGGCCTGCTGCGGCAAGGACACAATGACGGGCCGCGCCGGGAGGATGCCACGACCGAGGCGGAGACGGGCGGGGCGGAGTTGTCCGACGAGCTGGATCAGGCAATGAACTTCGAGCTGGAACAGATCGAGTTGGAGCTCGGGCGTCAGCGCGGGCTGATTGCCCAGGCTGTGGAAGATCTTGGTTCCAGTTTCAACGAGATGCACGAGATTGCCGGACGCCAGATGGAGCTGATGAGCAGCGACATCAACCAGGATGACGGCAATGAAGCCATGACCCATGCCGAGGTCATTACCGAGCTCACCCGCAAGTCCGACGAGACCCTGCAGATGTTCATCGACACCCTGGTGCAGATCAGCCGCCAGAGCGTGGAGAGCGCCCACCACATAGAGGATATGAGCCAGCACATGGACGGAGTGTTCAAGCTGCTGGACAGCGCCGGCGCGATCGCCGGGCAGACCAACCTGCTGGCGCTCAATGCCAGCATCGAGGCGGCCCGTGCCGGCGAGGCCGGGCGCGGCTTTTCGGTGGTGGCCGACGAGGTGCGCTCGTTGTCGCAGCGTTCCGCGACCTTTCACGACGACATCCGCAAGCAGATCGACGAGGCGCGCGAGTCGATCCGCAAGGTGCACGGCACGGTGCACGACATGGCGTCGCGCGACATGAACGAAAGCATGGGCGAGAAGGAGCGCATCACCCGCCTGTTCGAGTATGCGCAGCGCGCGACCGCAGAGATGGACCGGCGCATCCGCGAGGAGGCGGAACTGAGTGAACGCATGAACGGGGCGGTGTCCATCGCGGTGCGCTCGCTGCAGTTCGAGGACATCGCGCGGCAATCACTGGGTACGGCCGAGGAGGCCGTGACCCACCTTCAGGAGTTGCGGGGTATCCTGCACGAGGCGCGCTCCACCGAGGATGCCCGTGCGATGGCGGCGCGGGTGCGGGCGTGGCGTGACCAGCGCCAGGAGACCTATCACCGCGCCGTCTCCCAGGAGAGCCTGGGTTCCGGGGACGTCGAACTTTTCTGACGCACCGGCCGTCGCATTCGCAGCGAACACGCAACGAGGATCCCATGAGCATCGAGCAGCACAGTTCCCGTGACAGCAACGAAGTCCGCATCAGCGTCAGCGGGCGTTTCGACTTCGAGGAACATCAGGCCTTCCGAGCCGCCTATCGCCATACCCCGGGCCCGGGGACGCGCTACGTGGTGGATCTGTCGCGAGCCGAATACATGGACAGTTCGGCCCTGGGGATGCTGCTGTTGCTGCGCGAACACGCCGGGGGCGATCTCGCCGATGTCCGGGTTACCGGGGCGCCCGAGGGAGTTCGCAAGGTGCTCGATATCGCCAACTTCGGCCGTCTGTTCACCATTACCTAACGATGCCGGCGCCGTCTGAAGACGACTTTCCCGGGGCGGACCCGGTCGCCGAGCCGGTCTCTGGCGCCGGGCGGGTGCTGGTCGTCGACGATGATCCGCACAACCGGCGGCTTTTGCACCTGATGCTGGCGCGCGCCGGGTACGAGGTCGTCGAGGCGGCTGGCGGTCAGGAGGCGATCGAGGCCTGCCGGGGATCCCCGCCCGACCTGGTCCTGATGGACGTGATGATGCCGGGGGTCGACGGTTACCAGGCCACCCGGACCATCAAGGCGGAGATGGGCGATCACTTCGTGCCGGTGATCTTCCTGACCGCGCTGGATGACGAGGACTCGCTGCTGCGCGGAATCGAGTCCGGCGGTGACGACTTTCTCAGCAAGCCGCTGAACCTGGCCATCCTGAAGGCGAAGATCCACGCGATGGAGCGCTTGCGCGATCTGCAGGCGGGACTGCGGCGGCGCAACGAGGCGCTGGCCCGGGCCCAGGCGCGCCAGGCATGGGAGGAGGAGACCGCCGAGAGCCTGTTCTCGCGCGCGATTATCCGGCGCAATGTCGGCCTCGACCGCATTCGGGTCGGGCACCTCTCGGCCGCGACCTTCAGTGGCGATGTGGTGCTGGCGGACTTCACCCCCGAAGGGGGCCTGCGGGTGCTGCTGGGCGATTTTACCGGGCACGGCCTGGCCGCCGCGATCGGGGCCTATCCGGTCAGCGAGACCTTCCACACCCTGACCGCTGAAGGGGCCGGCGACTGCGAGTTGCTGCACGAGCTGAACCACGTTCTGCACGACTTCCTGCCGCCGACCATGTTCATGGCCGCAGTCCTGCTGACCTTCGAGCCGGACGGGCGTGCCCTGCATATCTGGAATGGCGGTATGCCCGATGTCTGGATCTGCGAGCCCGAGGCGCCGGCGCGCCGCATCGGGTCCTGGGCCATGCCGCTGGGGGTGCTGGCGCGTCTGGACGTCGGCAGAGGTCCACGCCGCGAGGAGATTGCTGCGGCCACCGGGGTTTTCCTGGCCAGCGACGGCGTGACCGAGGCCGTGGGTCGCGAGGGGCGAGCGTTTGGCGAGGAGCGTCTGGCCTCCTTGTGTGGATCCGGTTTGACACCCGAGGCACTGTTTACCGAGATCTGGCAGGCGCTGGAGGCGCATGGCGGCGAGGGTCCGCCGGCTGACGACATGACCCTGGTCGGCATTCCCTGCACGCCCGGGACGATCCTGGAGGGTGCAGCCGCGAGCGAGGAACTGACGCCGGGGACCCTGCGCTGGTCGATCGAGGCCGCCGATGCGCAATTGGGGGTCACGGATCTGGCCGAAGAGGCCCGGCGTCAGTTGCGTCGCTGGTTCCCGGAGCTGGGCGAGCATGTCCAGTCGCTGCATACGGTGATCTCGGAGCTCTGCAATAACGCCTTCGAGCACGGTGTGCTGGGGCTCGAGTCGGAGATGAAGTCGACCACCGAGGGCTTCGAGCGTTACTACCGGGCGCGCGCCCAGGGGCTGCGCGATGTCCGGGGCCGGATCGCGATCTCCCTGGCCTACCGGCCCCTGGGCGGCCGGCACTGTATGCGGGTTCGCGTGCGTGACAGCGGCCCCGGCTTCGACCACGCCGCGGTCCGTGAAATGATCGAGGGGCAGAGCGACCAGCGGTTATGGGGGCGTGGGCTGACTCTGGTACACCGGCTTTGTCGGCAGGTTCGGCATCTGGGTAGTGGCAACGTGGTCGAGGCCGACTACTGCTGGTAATCTCCGGCGTGTTCAGCGGGTCACGGGTGCGGTTCGGCGTGTCCATTGCCCCGGATTTCGGGGTCGTGCCGGGCGTGCCGGTGGCAATCCGGCCAAGCCCCGGCCCGCCGCGCACCCGGGCGTTCCGGGTTTTGCCAGTCAGGGAGTAGTAGCCATGAGTGATATCCAGTCCGCGTTGATCACCGGCAATTCCAGTGGCCTGGGGCAGGGCCTGACCCGGGTGCTTCTGGAACAGGGTGCGCAGGTGTACGGGATGAGCCGGCGTGGCTGTCCGGAAGCCGGCGTGGCTGCGGACCAGCGGGTGGACCTGGCCGATTTCGACGCCACGGCCGTGGCAATGGATCGTTTGCTGGAGGGGGTTGAGTCCCTGGATCTTGTGGTCCTCAACGCCGGCCTGCTGGGTCACATGCAGCGGATGCAGGACGCGCCGATGGACGAGCTGCGCCTGCTGATGGATGTCAATACCTTCGCCAACAAGGTCATCCTGGACGCCCTCCTGCGCGGCGAGGTGGCGGTGCGGCAGATTGTTGCGATTTCCTCCGGCGCGGCGGTCTCGGGCGCCGCCGGCTGGAGCGGCTATTCGTTGTCCAAGGCCGCGCTCAATATGCTGATACAGCTGTACGCCCACGAGTTTCCCGACACCACGGCGATCAACGCGCTGGCCCCGGGTCTGGTCGATACCCCGATGCAGGACTACCTCTGCGAGGAAGCGGACCGCGAGAGCTTCCCCGTGCTGCAGCGGCTGAAGGCGGCGCGTGGCACCGAGACCATGCCCGATCCGGAAACTGCCGCGCGGGCGATCATCCGGGTCCTGCCGCGTCTGCGCGAGATCCAGCGCGGCAGCTTTGTCGATATTCGTCAGCTCGACTGAGGCTCCGCCCGTATCACCCGCCGTGGCCACGGGGCGCCACGCTCGACCATGGGCTGTTGCGGAATCCGGTCTGGTATGGTTCCGCGGCCAGCATGTCGGCGCGGCGGGGGCGTGGCGTCGCTGCGTGTCTCGCGCTGACGGGTGCATGGCAGGCGGGCGTGAGCAATGAAAGGGCTCCGACGCGAGGCCCGCGAGAGGTGTGAAATCTTCTCGTTGCAGGGCGTTGTCTTTTGCCCGGATTCGGGCGTATAGTCGGAAGCGTGAGTCGCGGAAGTGTGGCAACACTAGGAAGTTTCTAGTTTTTGAACCAGTGCTCCCGTTGATCTGTTGGCAGCATTTCGCGATCACATTTGTTCGTTACATGAAGAGGTTACAAGTTGTGAATACTGGTGTTGTGAAGTGGTTCAACGAGAGCAAGGGTTTCGGTTTCATTACCCCCGATGATGGTGGCAAGGACGTGTTCGTCCATTTCTCCGCGATCAGCGGTTCGGGTTTCAAGACCCTGGCCGAAGGTCAGAAGGTCTCCTTCGAGATCCAGGAAACTGCCAAGGGTCTGGCCGCCGGCGAAGTACAGGCGATCTGAGATCGGCAGTGAATGGCGCGTCCACGGACGCATCGGAAAGGCCGCCTTCGGGCGGCCTTTTTTTGTTGCTGCCGTTCCATCGCCCGGACCTGCATCTGGCTCGTGGCTGTAGGGTTGTGGGTCCTGGTGCCCGGCCGTTGTCGGGCAGGCCACCAGGCCGAACCTGCCGAAAACCTGCGACTTGCTGATTCGGGGTAGCCGAGAGTGGGCACAAAAAAGCCGCCCGCGGATGGCCGGGGGCGGCGGGTGTTGCGGGGCACCGAAGGGCGCCCGCGACGGGTTGTTGCCTACAGGCTGAAGTACATGTCGAATTCGATCGGATGGGTGGTCATGCGCATGCGCGTGACATCTTCCATCTTCAGGTCAATGTAGGCGTCGATCATGTCGTCGGTGAACACGCCACCCTGGGTCAGGAACGCGCGATCCTGGTTCAGGGCTTCCAGGGCCTGGTCCAGCGAATGGCAAACCTGCGGGATGCCCTTCTCTTCTTCCGGCGGCAGGTCGTAGAGGTTCTTGTCCATCGCGTCGCCCGGATGGATCTTGTTCTGGATGCCGTCCAGGCCGGCCATCAGCATCGCCGCGAACGCGAGATACGGGTTGGCGGTGGAATCGGGGAAGCGCAGCTCGATGCGGCGGCCCTTCGGATTCATCACGAACGGGATGCGCAGCGACGCCGAGCGGTTGCGCGCGGAATAGGCCAGCATCACCGGTGCCTCGAAGCCCGGCACCAGGCGCTTGTAGCTGTTGGTGGACGGGTTGGTGAAGGCGTTCAGTGCGCGGGCATGCTTGATGATGCCGCCAATGTAGTACAGCGCGGTCTCGGACAGGCCGCCGTACAGGTCACCGGAAAACAGGTTCTTGCCGTCCTTGGACAGCGACTGGTGCACGTGCATGCCGGAACCGTTGTCGCCGACGATCGGCTTGGGCATGAAGGTCGCGGTCTTGCCGTGCATGTGTGCCACGTTCTGAATGACGTACTTCAGGACCTGCACCTCGTCGGCCTTCTGGGTCAGCGTTGCGGGCCCGACGCCGATCTCGCACTGGCCGGCGGTGGCCACCTCGTGGTGGTGCACTTCGGTTTCCAGGCCCATCTCGGTCATCACTTCGCACATGGTCGAGCGCAGGTCGTGCAGGCTGTCGACCGGCGGAACCGGGAAGTAGCCGCCCTTCACGCCCGGACGGTGGCCGATGTTGCCGTCGTCATACACGCGCTCGGAGTTCCAGGAGGCCTCCTCGGAGTCCACGCGGCAGTAGGAACCGGACAGGTCGGAGCCCCACTTCACGTCGTCGAACACGAAGAATTCGTTCTCCGGGCCGAACAGCGCGGAGTCGGCGATGCCGGTGCTCTGCAGATAGGCCTCGGCGCGGCGTGCCAGCGAGCGCGGGCAACGATCGTAGCCTTGCATGGTGGCGGGTTCGACCACATCGCAGCGGATGTTCATGGTCATGTCTTCGAAGAACGGGTCGAGTACCGCCGACTCGGCATCCGGCATCAGGATCATGTCGGACTCGTTGATGCCCTTCCAGCCCGAGATGGACGAGCCGTCGAACATCTTGCCTTCCTCGAAGGTTTCTTCCTCGATCTCGTGGGCCGGCACGGTGACATGCTGTTCCTTGCCCTTGGAGTCGGTGAAACGGAAGTCCACAAAGCGGACTTCCTTTTCCTTGATCTGGTTCAGCACGTCGGCTGCGGACATGGGGGTCTCCTTCAGTTTTTGCTTGGGTCGATTCGGTTCGATTTGCGCCGGGCGTTCGCGTTGCGGGTTTGTCCGGCTTCGCCGCATTCAATGCAGGCATCGTGCCAACGCCGCCAGCTGGCGCGAGCGCGCGGCGCAGATGTATCCCGGAGTCGGGTTGGGCGCGAGGGCGCACCAGCATTGTGCACATATAGCACGTCTTTGGTGCGATCGGGCGTAGTGTGCACCTATTAAGTGCATGGGCGGTACAGCAGCGTCACCTCGCCCAGTACGTGTCCGACCTTTGGATGGGCCCGCAGTCGGTCCGCCAGGGCCCTTGCCCGGGTCTCCAGGTCGCCGCCGCGTGTTGCCCCGTCAAGGCGCAGGGTCACGGTCACGTGGACCCGGCCGCCGAGATAATGCAGTGACACGTGTTCCACGGCGTCCAGCTCCCGGGTGTCGGCCCAGGCCTCGCGCAGGGCCTCCACCAGGACGGGGCGCAGTGGAAGGCCGGAGCTGCGGGCCTGTTCCTCGTCGTTCTCCGGGTCCACATGCACGGTAATGTCGTTGATCCGCTCATGTTCCCCGGTCACTGCCCGATTCACGGCGTCGGCGATGCGGTGGCCCTCGGAGACCGAGATCATCGGCGCGACCTGGATGTGTACGTCGGCCACCACATCGCTGCCGTGGCGGCGGGTGCGCAGCATGTGCGCATCCTTCACCCCGGGTACATCCAGGATGGTTCGGTGGATGCGGTTGACCTTTTCCGGCTCCAGGGCGGTGTCGATCAGCTCCGCCGCGCTGCGCACGATCAGGCGCCCGGCGATGTGCAGGATGAACAGCGCCACGATCAGCGCCGCCAGTGCGTCCGCCCACGGGAGGCCCGCAACCGCCGCACCAACCCCGACCAGCACGAACAGCGAGGAGATCGCGTCGGTGCGGTGATGCCAGGCATTGGCATCCAGCATGCGCGAGTTCAGACGCTTTGCCACCCGGTGGGTGTACTGGTACAGACCCTCCTTGGCCACCAGGGTCAGCACCGCGAAGGCGATTGCCATGTTCGCGGGGCCGGTCATGGCCTCGGGTTCGATCAGGCGACTGCCGGCGGCCCAGGCAATCGCCAGGCCCGCGAACGCCAGAAAGACCCCGACGATCACCGTGGCCAGGGTCTCGATCCGCGCGTGACCGTAGGGATGCTCCTGATCGGGCGAGGCGGCGGCCTTGCGTGCGGCGAACAGCACGACCGCGTCGGTGGCCAGGTCGGACACGGTATGCACGCCATCCGCAATCAGGGCCTGCGAGTTCAGCAGCCAGCCGCTGACCAACTGCGCCACCGCGAGGAAGGTGTTTACGGTCGCGCCCACCAGCGTGACCCGGCGGGTATCGCAATAGCGCTGGCCGTTCTCCGCCGTGACCGTCGGTCCGGAATTGGCGAGGGGGTCGCTCAGAGCCGCTCTCCCGAACAGAATGAAGTCTCCAGTATGGGCATGTTCCCGCCATGCGCAAAACTTTGCCGGCGGTGGCCGCGGCCGAAGCCGGGCCGATATACTGTCGGCTTTGCCCTGACCCGGGATCCCGCATGTCGCATGAACGCACCCCGTCCAGCAGCAGCCCGACCTTCCAGGACCTGATCCGG